>JAFGTK010000111.1 GCA_016934135.1 Deltaproteobacteria bacterium
ACTTCAAGGGCAGGGCCTACAATATATTCCTCGTGGATCTTGGATATCTCACGGGCCAGGCATATGACCCTGTCTGCCAGAACTTCATTGATTGACGCAAGGGTTTTTTCGATCCTACGGGGAGACTCGAAAAATATCGTATTCTCCCGCGACACCTTAATTCTCGAGAGTTCCAGCTTGATACTGCCCTTATTTCTCGGGAAAAATCCGATGAAACGGAATGGTCCATCAAATCCTGATGCAGACTGTGCGGCAATTATTGCTGAAGGTCCTGGAAGGGCCTCAATACGGATACCTCTATCCCTGACTTTTGCTATCATTACGCATCCGGGATCACTCACCATGGGTGTGCCTGCATCACTGACAAGAGCGATACTTTTACCGGACTCCAGCTGTTCAATAAGATAAGCAGCTCTCTTGACCTCACTGAACTTTTCATATGACACCAGGCGCTTGCTTATTCCAAAGTGACTAAGCAATTTCAATGTATGCCTGGTATCTTCGCATGCTATCAGGTCAACCTGCTTGAGTATATCCAGTGCACGCAGCGTTATGTCTCTGAGATTGCCTATTGGAGTCGGTACTATATACAGTGTGGGCTCTGCCATGGATTTTCCTAATTTCTCCCTTTTTGAACACAGTTAAATATGCTATATACGATATTCTTTAGAAATAAAAGAAAGGGCTTGATGATGGAGTCTCTGAGATTAGGCACCAAGACTCGATGCAAAAAGATCGAGAGCACAACGGAATACATGAAAAAGTTGTTCATCATGCCCGACTCATCAGACAGGTTCGTCGAATTCGGCGTTCATCTGCTTGACCTGATCCATGATTTCTTCAAGGAAAAAGGGGGAATCCATTCTTCCATATCCATGGAAGACCTAGCCAAGATATTCAACAGCATAGAAATGCCCAGAAATCCTCATCTTGTCAAAGATGTGCTGAATGAGATCAAAAACAATATCATAAAACACTCTGTCAAGGTTGCAAACCCGTATTATATAGGGCATATGACAAGCGCCATCCCTTATTTCATGATCCTTCTGGAAATGATCTCGGTAAGCCTCAATCAGAACCAGGTCAAGATCGAGAGCGCCAAGGCATCTTCATTTGTGGAAAGAGAGTTTCTCTGCTGGATACACCATCTCATTTACAATAACACCCATGACTTCTACAAAAAGAACGTTCAGAATCCACGTGTTGCGCTGGGGAATATCACCTCTGACGGAACACTGGCAAACATAACTGCATTGACGCTTGCAATGACAAAGGCATTCCCTCCTGACGGAAGATCATTCAAAGGTGTAAGGAAAGAAGGCCTTGCCAGGGCACTGGATCATTACGGATATCGTCAGGCCCTGATCCTTGTATCGAAACGGGGGCACTATTCCATTTGCAAGGCGGGGACAATACTGGGTATCGGCGAGAACGGGGTTGTATATGTGCCGGCTCATCCCTATACCAACAAGATCGATATTCCAAAACTTATCCAGACTATTGAAAAGATAAAGAAGGAAGATCTGGCACTGGGCAGACCCACAAAGTTTGTTGCCATCACAGGTATCGCAGGGACCACAGAGACCGGCAATGTTGATGACCTTGAGCAGCTTGCAGAGATCGCTCAAGACCTGAAGACACATTTTCATGTAGATGCGGCATGGGGCGGCGGGGCATTGATCATGGATTCAGGCAGGGAATTGATGAGAGGCATAGAAAAGGCGGATACGGTCAGCATCGATGCACATAAACTCCTGTATGCCCCAAACTGCATGGGAATCTGCCTGTTTAAGGATGTTCAGGATTCAAAACTCCTGTACCATACATCAAATTACATTATACGTGAAGGATCGGTTGACCAGGGAAGATTCACTATTGAAGGTTCCCGCGCTTTTGCATGTCTCAAGCCCTGGGCAGCACTCAAGATAATAGGGAAACACGGGTATAAGTTAATCTTTGATCATGCGAAAGATCTGCAGAACACCTTTGCCGACATGATTGAAAAGGACGCTCTCTTTGAACTGTTGAACAAACCCGAACTCTTTATTATCAACTATCGATTTGTCCCTGAAGAATTGAAACTCGAGCTTGAAGAACTATTGATAAATCCCAAGGAGAATTCAGAAAAGATAACAGCGATCAACAAGATCATAAACACCATCAATATTGATCTGCATAAAACCATCAGGGATCATGATATGTCATTTGTCTCCAGAACCCGGCTTGAATCCACTAAGTATGCACCAAGAAAGATTGTCGTATTACGAGCGATTACCGTCAATCCGAACACCGAGCCGTATATGCTTAAACAGGTGCTGAATGAACATCGCAATATGGGTATCAAGATATGGCAGAACATGAAATTGTCTGACGATATTTCAGTATAGCCTGCTTCGTTTAGTGCATCCATGTCATAGCAGTATATTGTTGGAGGGTTGATCATCATTGCTTTTTAATTCATATCTCTTCATGCTTATCTTTCTTCCTGTCACCATTACAGGATTCTATGTGATAGGAAATCGCGGCCATGAACGCGTTGCCGTCAGTTGGCTGGTTGCGGCATCATTCTTTTTTTACGCATGGTGGAACCCTGTATATCTGCTTCTGCTTCTGGGCTCGATCATCTTCAATTACTCCTATGGCCTGCTGATAGGCTCCAGGCATTCGAAAGCACTGCTGATCATCGGTATTACCGTCAATCTCGGTCTTTTAGGTTACTTCAAATATGCCAATTTCTTTGTTGCCAATCTGAATGCATGGGCACAAACTCATTACTATCTTGAAACAATCGTGCTGCCTCTTGCGATCTCTTTCTTTACCTTTCAGCAGATCTCCTATCTTGTTGATGCATACCGGGGAGAGACGAGAGAGAACAGTTTTCTGCACTACTGTCTTTTTGTGAGTTTCTTTCCCCAGCTTATTGCAGGGCCGATCGTTCATCACAAGGAGATGCTTCCGCAATTTTCGCAGAAAAGCATCTTCTCCTTCTCTCACAAAACCCTTGCTGTCGGGTTGACACTGTTTCTTGTCGGGCTTTGCAAGAAGACAATCCTGGCAGACGGTATCGCTGTATATGCAACTCCTGTTTTCCAGGCTGCTGCCCGGGGATCAGGCTTTACAATTTTTGAGGCATGGCTGGCTGCCTTCTCCTATACCTTCCAGCTCTACTTTGACTTTTCCGGATATTCAGACATGGCGATCGGCCTTGCTCAGATGTTCGGGATCCGCCTGCCGATCAATTTCTACTCACCGCTCAAGGCGACAAGCATTATTGACTTCTGGCGCCGCTGGCACATTACCCTTTCCAGGTTTCTTTTTGAATATGTCTACATACCGCTAGGAGGAAACAGGAGAGGCTCTGCGCGCATGTATGTCAATCTGATGATCACCATGTTCCTCGGTGGCATCTGGCATGGAGCAGGATGGACCTTTATGCTCTGGGGAATACTGCATGGTTTCTATCTGCTCATAAACAATACCTGGCGCCGCCTGCGGATCATGTTCGGCCATGATCCTTCGAGAAACACCTGGTGGGGAACGTGTACTGCAGGGGCACTCACCTTTACTGCAGTGGTTGTGGGTTTTGTCATCTTTCGTGCAGATACCCTGGCATCAGCGGCCATTGTCTTGAAATCAATGGCAGGGCTTAACGGTTTTGCACTGCCTGCATCAGCTGCGCTTCCCAACCTTGTCAGGGGATGGAGAATGCTTGCTCTACTTGCTGGTATCGCATGGCTGGTGCCGAATATGTATCAGTTGATGAGTCAGGTCGAACCTGTAATCAATATCTACAGGGGAAAGGCAGTCCGCAGCCGGCAAAGATGGCTGGACATTCATTGGCAGCCGAGCGCAGTATGGGCATGCATTACCGGCATCATAGGATTATTCGCGATCCTGTTCAGCGCACGGGCAAGCGAGTTCCTGTATTATCAATTCTGATCATATGTATAAAAGATACCTGTATACCGTTATCATCATAATCTTCCTCGGCATGTTCTGTAATGCTGCAATAACCATCGCAATAGATCCCTATAAGGTCTTTGGTATCTTTGATTTCAATAAAAAGAATTTTGAACCAAACACCAGGTATCTCAAGATCGAACATCTTTGTGGAAATCATGAACACGATGCATATATTCTCGGTTCATCAAGAGTTGCCACCTATGATGTGAATACCGCCCGAAAATTGACCGGACTTAATTATTACAATCTCACAGCATCTGGCGCCAGCATGGAAGAGGTCCTGGCCATAGCAGAATGGCTCGTAAAGACGCAGTATATACGCCAGGTGATCGTGGGGCTTGATTTTGACGCAATGTTTCTTGCCGGGTCCTTTGACACCAATGACCTTCTACGCAAGGAGCATTACCTTGTTTCCGGAGAGCATCCCCTGCAGTTCTACCTGAAATTCCTCACGTTTCAGCCCAATACACTTCGCCGCGCCTATAGGCTCAACCTGGGCAAGGATATTACTGCCTACCGTTTCGATCTGTCTACAGGCCAGGTCATGTTCCCCTATTACGATGAACTGATCGCACAGGATCATTATGCATATGTTCAGAAAATGATCGCTGTCCCTGAAACGAAATGGGGCAGAGTCAACAAAGGCAATCTTGATGCCTTCTTTAAAACCGTCCGTCTTTTCAGATCACTCGACATAGATGTCCTGTATGTTATCAATCCCTGTCATTACCTGATGATGCAGAGTTATGATATTGATGAATACTCCGGATGGCTTCGCAGCATAGTGGGTGCAGAGGTATATGTCTGGGATTTTACAGGATTCAACTCTGTGACAAAAAACAGTTATAATTTCTATGAGATCCTTCATTCCAGAAAGATTGTCGGTGACCTGGTCCTGGAAAGAATCTTTACCGGTAAATGCAATCCCTCAGGTGATGATAACTTCGGCATGCTGATCTCATCTGAAAATATTGAAGATCATATTGTATCTCTGAAGGCTTCCTATATTTCAAGACATCGCATACTCAATTCCAGATAGCGTTTGAGATTTATCCATTCGATCTTGATTTCTACTGTTATATCCGATAGAGCTGATGTTATCAGAACTTATTAATCTTTTTCATTAAATGGAGCAGCTCAAATATGGAACCTGTTCAGCTTGCAAATACCGGAGTTCATGAGAAGGTCCTCAATCATTTCAGGACCTTTACCCCCGGACATGTACTTGATCTCCCCTGCGGGCCCGGCGGAATCTCCAAGGCCCTGGATGAAATGGGGTACAAGGTCTCTGCTGGTGATATCCACCCTGAGTATATGAATGTACCGGGCATCCAGGCAATCGAATGCAACATGAACAGCCGGCTCCCCTTTGAAGACGCCTCGTTCGACTATGTGGTATGCGTTGAAGGGATCGAGCACACCGAGAATCCCTACAATGCGATACGCGAGATATCGAGGATACTCAAACCCGGCGGAAGGCTCGTAATCACAACTCCCAACTACCTCAACATTGAACGCAGACTGAAATTTCTCTTCACTGGCTCATTCAGTAAGCCTGTCACGGCTGATGCCTTCATAAACCTCTACGGCAGGGACAATTCATCCATGCACAATTCCCCCATGAACTACCCTGTCCTCAAATTCATGCTGGAAAGCAGCAATCTTCGGATAAACTCAATCGAGAAAGAGAAAACCAAGCGAAAACAGATATTCCTCTATCCGTTTATCCTGCTTATTCGAATGTACACAAGGGTATGGTCACGCAAACAGCGCAGAAAATACCTCATAGACGAGGTGAATGCCGATGTCATCCTTAATGGGGGAAACAATCTCATCATGAGTTGTGTGAAGGCATAAAAAAGAAAGATCCGCTACCTCTTGTATCCGAACAGCATATCCTTATAAACATCCAGGCGCAGGGGATAGCTTTTTATGGATCTTCTGTAGGCCCGTGCCGCATCTTGGGTCTTTCCCAGCTGTAGATATACCCTTGCCTGTTCACGGTAGATCTTTGCCATCCGGCTGCGGTGAAGCCACCAGCCAAAACGATAGTGCTTTAGAAGATAAGGTGTAAACTGTTCAAGAACCTCCTCCATCCTGAAAGGTGCCAGCTGTTCTTTACTCTTTGAGGTGTTGTCCATGTGAACCCGGTATTTCACCAGGTCTTCCCGGACAATACCCACGGGCGCCAGAGAGGAAATACGCAGGAAAAGATCATAGTCCTCACCCTCTGAAGAGAACCTTCCCTGAAACATGCCTGCATCCAGAAATGACTGCCTTCGGCACATCACCATTGAAGGGGCTATGTAGCAGTGCATATAAAGTTTCGGAAAAATATCTCCAGAATAGTCGGGCATCTTTTTAAAGGGCAGTGGATTGCCTGCAGCATCGATTCTCCCCCCCTTCGAATATACCATTATATAATCAGGATTCTGGTCTAGAAACCGTGACATCTTATCAAGTTTGTCTGGCATGAACAGATCGTCCTGATCTAGAAATGCGATATACTCACCTTTTGCAATCAGGGCTCCTTCATTTCTGGAGGCTGAAACCCCACGATTCTCACGAGAAATATAAACAATCCGGCCCTCGTACCTCAGGATTTCTTTTTCCGAGCCATCAGTGGAGCCGTCATTTATTACAATCACCTCATGATCGTTCAGGGTCTGGTTCAATGCTGATTCAATGGTCTCGGCAATAAAATCCTGAGCATTATAAACCGGGATTACAACACTGGCTTTCATGCATTATCTCCTGTCTTCACTTCACTGTTCGTAAACAAAACACCTTTAGCATCTTTCAAAGCACAAGACCTGTTCACTCAGGCTGCAGAGCAGCAAGGATCCTGGGTGCATTCACCTCGCGTGTATAGCCCTGTTCCAGCACCTGTCTGCCTCTTATACCCATGGTCTGTCTTGCCTGGGTATCCTCAATCAGCCTGGATATCTTCTCTACCCATTCCTGCTCTGTAATGGCCCAGTATCCTGTGATGCCGTCTGTGACCACATCCCTGTTTACCCCTACCGGCGTACATACTGCAGGCACGCCGACACCGAAGTACTGAAGGATCTTCAGCCCGCACTTTCCCCATGACCAGGGGTCGTCTATCAGGGGCATAACCCCGATATCGATATCCTGCAGATGGCTCACCTCTCCTGATTCGCTCCACTGCACTTTCTCTACCGGGAGATGTTCGAGATCGAAGAATGTATCACAGATGATCTTGAGCTTAACTTTACCTGGGTATCGCCTGCCTATGGTTTCAAAGACATCTTTCATGCGTTCAAGATAATGAATGCTTCCATGATCTCCTATCCAGCCGATGGTTACGACATCACTTCGCACTGAATAGTCCTTAAGCCGGTATTTCTCGCTGGGAATGGATGACGGAATCACCTCGACAGATGAATTGTACTCCTGTGCCTTTTCCTTGAGGAATGAATTGCCTGCGATCACAACGTCACACTGCCTGACCATATTAGCGAATCTGCGCTGCCTTGTCTTTGAATAGGGAGTATCGGCCAGGGTATTCTTGTACATGACGGCATCGTCCAGATCATATACCACCCTCTTTGCTCTGCTCCTGAAAAGCATCAGGAACGGAAAATGAAAACGTTTGCGCTGCACGAACACGCTCTCAAATAAGGGCAGAATCCGGTAGAGCCTCAGGTATTCTTTCACCGTACCGGGAAATTCCATCACTTCGCATCTTAACCCGTGCTCCTCAAGATAAGGAATGTACTGCAGAATTCTGTATCTGCTTGCAGCAACGCCTTTCCCCTGTATGAGCACCAGCAGTTTTGCCATTACGCCCTTACCCATGCAGAACTTTTGTCGTCGTACCTCTTTACTACACGAACCGGATTACCCACTGCAAGGCTGTGGTCAGGGATATCCTTGGACACCACGGCGTTGCCTCCGATCATGCAATGCTGACCTATGGTGACACCCGGCAGGACAATTACGTTGGCCCCCAGAACACTACCGCTGCCGATGTGAATGGGTGCCTCTCCGGTGAGGGCCTGATCTTTGATCGGCACATGGGGATCATCATAGCCGTGTATGTAGTCCTGTATGACAACACCCGGTGCAAAGCCTACATTGTCGCCGATAGTGATGCCGACCCTTCCGGCTATCCATGTCCTGAAGCTCAGATGTACATTGTCACCGATTCTTATCACAGCGTTTTTAGTGCTTTTGTCCTTTGGTGCTACATGGATGACTGTGTCCTTGTGGATCACAACCTTTGAACCGATAGCGACAAATTCGGGATGAATTACATGGACTGAAGGACCTACCTGGTTTCCCTTTCCGAATGAATGACAGCGCATGCCAAGTAGCCATGCACGTATATATGCGAATGAATATCTCACTGATCAGGCCTCCCGTCTTCATTATACTTGACCCATCTGTTCTTTTCAAAATCATATCTGCGTACGATCTTGGCAGGTATTCCTCCTACAATGGTGTATGGAGGGACATCCCTGGTCACAACGGAGTTTGCACTGACACCTGAATTCTCGCCTATTGTCACTCCGGGAAAGATCATGACATTGAATGCAATGCCGCAGCCTTTGCCGATTATTATGGGATCCTCAAGGGTTACCGGATTGTCCCGGATGGTCTTGCCGGGATCCGAGACATTGTGCTTGGTGTCTGCGATGATCACATTCTTGCCGATCAGTGTTCCATCGCCGATCTCCACATAATTGTGGGCATTGATAAAGGTGCCCGAATTGATGGACACATTGTTTCCTATGACAAGGGTGACCTTATCCTTGTCATCTTCCCAGGGATCGGCATACATCTCAACCCCTTTCTTGATCCTGCACCTGTCCCCTACGGTAATGTTATAAGGGGACTCGAATATCACGCCCGGATCCCAGTGAATCCGCCTGCCGTATGACCGGAACACAAGAGAGTTTCTCATATTCACAAAAACCCTGATCACAGACCTGAACAGTCCGTTCAACCTTCTCCTGAATATATTATAATAAAATCGCTGAATATATTTCTTATACGATGCCATCGAATCCTCAACCTCCTTTGCGCCGACTTCTCCTTCTTTCTTCCTGTAACAGCACTTCTTCCACGGATGCAAACACTTCATTATGGTTCTTGAACGTCATCTCTGCAGATACTCTCGTTCGACTCATCATATCGAGCATTGCACCGGCAAGGGCCTGGGGATCGCCCGGAGGGATCACCATACCTGTTTGTTCATCCAGATACATACTGGCTCCGTTGACAGACGTGGTGATCACAGGCAGCCCGGAGGCCAGTGATTCGAGCACTACCAGCGAACAAGCATCATAGAATGTCGGGTGCACAAGGCAATCACAGGCAGGATAGATCTTCTCCAGATCACCGGCCCTGTCCCCGATCACGATGATATCCTTGTACAATGCTGCTTTGCGCCTTGCATCTGAATCAGCAGGACCGATCAGCAGTATCCGGCAGGACCCCCTTACAAGCTTATGGGAGGCCTCAAGCAGCACATCAAAGCCTTTCAGGGTGAAATTCTGCGCCACAAAGAGAAAAATAAAATCATCTTCACGGAAACCGTATCGATCTCTTATCTCGCTTCGATATATCCTGTTGTGCTCAGTGAATCTTTTTGTATCGATTCCATTCGGGATAAGGGTAATAAGTGAAGACGGATACTGAAACCGCTCCTGCATATCCTGGGCAACCATGTCTGAAATCGCAATCACTCGAGGCTTTTCCACCCTGAAGGTCCACCACTCAAGGAAGCGCTGAACCATATCCTTGAGACTCATGCGTCTGAAGAACCTGGCAGGGAAGCGCAGATGCCTCTCGTATCTCATTGTATCACGGTCAAACCACGCTGCATGGACTCCCCCATGAGGTTGATAAACATCCATGAAACAGGTGTTGCCGACGCAGAAATGAATATGATCAGGAAGGGACCGGGCGTATCTGCGGTGAAGCAGGGCAAAACTCAAATGCCGCAGTGCCTGAGGAAAACGTATGCAGACCAGTCTTACAATATGAATCGACTCATGTGATGGATCCTTTGCCGCCATGCATACTATTTTTACCTCGTGGCCATACCCGGCAAGAAAGTGTGCCAGGTCCCAGCAGTATCGCTCGGCACCTCCCACCTGAGGGTTAAATTTCTCTATCGCAATGCATATCCTCACGCATAATACCCCTGAACACTCTCAATGATCCATCCTATCTCATCATCATGAAGAAAAGGATGCAAGGGAAGACTCAGGACCTGAGATGACCGCAGTTCGGTGTTTCTCAATTGCCCGATGATTTTTGCGTCCTGAAAGGGTTTATGCATGTGTATGGGTACCGGGTAGTGAATAAGGGTTTCAATTCCTCTGTCTGACAGATAAGTCATGAGATCGTCACGATCATCCACCGCGATCACATACAGATAGTACACATGGGTGGATCCTTTCTCAAGGCTGAGCCCCTGCATATCTATATCCCTGATCCCAGAGTCGTACTGCAGCGCAATCTCCTGCCTTTTCTGTATCCATCGAGAAAGGCTGCCAAGCTTTGTCCGCAATATTGCAGCCTGCATCTCGTCCAGACGGGAGTTATACCCTATCATTTCATAATGATACCTGTTGCGCTGTCCATAATTTCTCAGCAGAAGGAGCTTCTCATACAATGTTGCATCGTTTGTCGTTATCATCCCTGCATCGCCGTATGCACCGAGATTTTTCGTGGGATAAAAACTGAATGCTGCTGCATCCCCGAGTGATCCTGCAGGGTTCCCTTTATAGAGAGCGCCGTGCGCCTGACAGGCGTCTTCCAGCACGTAAATCCCGTGAGCCTTTGCAATCTCGTTGATGGCAGACATGGGTGCACACGTTCCATAGAGATGCACAGGTATGACAGCCTTTGTATGTTTGGTGATGGCCTTCTTAAGAAGGTTCGGTTCCATATGATAGGAGTTGTCTTCAATATCCACAAAAACAGGCGTTGCACCTGTATAGAGTATTGCAAGAGCAGTGGCGGCAAAGCTGTGAGACACAGTAATGACCTCATCGCCGGGTCCGGTTCCCATTGCTTTCAAAGCCAGGAAAAGGGCATCGGTGCCTGAAGCAACCCCGACGGCATACTGACATGAGCACAGCCGGGCGAATTCCTTCTCGAACAGAGCCAATTCATGGCCCAGGATAAACCTGTCTGATGCCAGCACCCTGTCTATTGCTGAACGTACATCATCGCCGATACAGGATTGTTCTCTGGAAAAATCATAGAACGGAATCTTCATCGGCAACAGTCCGCTAACCCTCGAGCCAGTAATGCTCTTTATATCGGGAATAGAAATCGCATGTCCTGGCAATGCCATCTTCCATAGAGATCGCGGGATTCCATGCAGTAATCTTCTTTATCTTCGAGATATCGGCCCAGTAATCTCCAGGCTCCACTTCGGCCCGTTCCCTCGTGAATTCAGTAAATGTACAGCTTCCCTTCCCTATTACGCTTACAATCTTCTCAGCGATCTCCCTGAAGGATACACCGGCACCTGAACCTATATTGAATACTTCTCCAACAGCATCCTTTACAGAAGCGGAGGCAAGCAGACACTGCACGAGATCATCTATATAGAGAAAATCCCTCAGGATGGTTCCGTCTCCGAATACCGGCAGTGCTTCGTTATCCATGGCCTTCTTTATAAACCAGTTGAACACCCCGTATTCGTCATGCATCATCTGATGTCTGGGTCCGTAGGTATTGGTGATCCGAAGACAGACAGCGGGAATGCCGTAGATCTGGTTGTACACCATTATCATCTTTTCAGCTGCAAGGTTTGTCACAGCATACAGACCTTTCGGATTGGTGGGGTGATCCTCATTCACCGGCAGACTGACACTTGAACCGTATTCTCCCCGGGTTCCGGAATACACAACAACAGCATCCCTGTTATGATTCCTGAGCGCCTGCATGAGAACAAGGGTTCCATGACAGTTTATTTCGAGATCGAGGACAGGGTCTCTCATCGAGTCGACATGATTTACCTGCCCAGCCAGGTGAAAGACTATATCCTGGTCTTTTACAAGGTGATTCATGGAAAGCTGGTTTCTCACATCGCTGAAGTTTATTCTCACCGCGTCCTTTACCGGTTCGATATTAAAAAGATTCCCCCCCTGTCTGGGAAGCATGTTGTCGACTATAGTCACGTTCGCGCCAAGTTCCACCAGTTTGATGGCAAGGTTTGAACCGATAAAGCCCAGACCGCCTGTGATAAGAACATTCTTTTCTGCGTAATATTCCCTATGAATCACCTTTGCCACCTTTCTCCATATCTCTTTCAAGTTCCCAGAGCTTAGCATATTTAACAAAAACATAGTACATCGTGGAAACAGCAATGACAAATCCCGGGAAACCATCCAGGAATCCCTTTTTAAGCAGATATTCCTTGATGAACCTCCAGGGCGGCCTGAACATAAGATCTATAAAAGAAAATCTCTTACCCTGGTCTTGCATGTCCTTTGCAGCAGTTTCTGAATACCGGTTGATTGTGTCGATCTGGTCCGCGATATCTTTATAATTATAATGATAGTAGAAATGGCGAAGTTCCCCAACCCGTCCTCTGACCTTTACATTTGCATGGAGGGCTCCTTCAAAGGCACCGCGGGATTTCCTGAACAGTCTTATTTCATAATCAGGGACCCAGCCCCCATGCATGATCCACCTGCCGAGATAGAAATTCCTTCTGTGGGCAATGTACCCGTCGTAAATGCCGTTATCTTTCTCGATCCGCTGCACAATCTCCAGCGTAAGCTCCGAAGAGATCTCTTCATCGGCATCGATAAACATCACCCAGTCATTTATTGCCTTTGATATGCAGTAATTGTATTGATCCCTGAATCCTGGCCATTTCCTCTGTTCGCAGTACGAGGCATATTTCTTTACGATCTCGTATGTGTTGTCTTCACTGAATGAATCCACCACAATGATCTCTGAAGCCCAGGAAGACACGCTAAGCAATGCCTTCTCTACTGTTCTGGAATTATTAAACGTTATCATGAACACAGACACTTTTTCCATATAAAACCCTTATAGACATATCTATGACATTATTGCAATACAAGGGCATGGACAGAATCAATCATTAACAGGGACGATATTTCATAACCGCAACTCTCGGTAAAATTCCAAGAATCTTTCAGATATGGCTGTTCCGGCAAAAAGCCATGAAGAGGTTATCATCTCTTCCGGCCGGCACAAGAATAACCAATTGACTTCTCAGAGAAAAGAATTAACATAGTTTTATGATATTCAACTGGAAGGAAATATACGAAGGCAGGCTGACAAATGCGAAAACAGCACTTTCAAAGATTAAGAAGGGTGCCCACATATTTCTCGGATCAGCATGCGGAGAACCTCAGCTTCTGGTGAGGACCCTTATCGACATATCCGCGAACCTGGTCGACATCGAGGTTATTCATTTCCTCGATATAGGCACAGCCCCATATATAGAAGAGAAATTCAATGATAATTTCCGTCATAATGCTCTCTTTATAGGGGCGAGTACAAGAAATGCAATTAAAGAAGGAAGGGCAGACTATACCCCTATTCTGCTCTCAGAGATACCTCTGCTCATGCTCAGAGGAAGAATGCCTCTGGATGTAGCGCTTATAACAGTATCTCCTCCTGACAAAAACGGATATGTGAGTCTCGGCATATCTGTCGACACTACAAAAACCGCAGCTGAGATAGCAGATTATGTGGTTGCGGAAGTTAACCCCAATATGCCCAGAACCCTGGGAGACAGCTTCCTACATGTAAGTGATATCGATGCCTTTGTGGAGAATGACGTTCCTCTGATAGAATTTCAACAGAAGACACCCGGTGATATTGCACAGAGTATAGGTGAACAGATCGCCGATCTCATTGAAAATGAGTCGACCATACAGACAGGGGTAGGAAGGATCCCAAATTCAGTGTTCCCCTATCTCATGAACAAACGCGATCTTGGAATCCATACAGAGACATTTACCGACGGCATAATCGATATGATCGAGGCAGGGGTGATTACCTGCAAGAAGAAAACCCTGCATCCTGGAAAGATCATAGCCAGTTTCTGCATGGGGACAAAACGTCTGTATGATTATGTGGATAACAATCCCCTGTTCGAGTTTCACCCCTGTCACTATGTAAACAATCCTTATATCATTTCGAAAAACGACAAGATGATATCCATAAATTCCGCCCTGACTGTTGATCTTACCGGTCAGGTCTGCTCAGATTCACTGGGTTTCCTTTTCTACAGCGGCATAGGGGGTCAGGTGGATTTTGTCCGCGGATCCGCCATGTCAAAGCGTGGAAAATCCATTATGACTTTGCCTTCAACAACAGATGGCGGCAATACCTCACGGATAGTCCCTTTCCATAGTCCGGGCAGCGGCGTAGTAGTGACCCGCGGAGATATTCATTATGTCGTAACCGAATACGGAGCTGCATATATTCATGGAAAATCCATCAGAGACCGGGCCATGGCACTTATAAATATTGCACATCCCAAGTTCAGGGAAGAACTTCTCGATGCTGCAAAAAGACAGGGGTATGTATACAAGGATCAGATCATACCTGCTGTTCTCTATCCGAAAGAATTCGAGACATACTGGACAGACAATAAGGGTACGGACATCTTCTTCCGCCCTGTAAAACCTACTGATGAAAGGGCAATTCAGGATATGATCTATGCATTGCCCGAACAGGATATGTATACCCGCTTCTTCCACAGCCTCAAATCATTCTCTCATAAGATAGCCATGCCTTTGGCTGCTATAGACTATAACGATAGGATGGCGATAGCTGCAGTTACCGGCAGAGAGGAACCGGAAAGCAAAGAAAAGATCGTTGCAGTAGGACGCTATATCCGTGATCCGAACACCAATTATGCCGAGGTGGCCTTCACAACAGACCATGGATGGCAGAACCGGGGCATAGGGACATTTCTGCTTCGTTACCTCATCCGCATAGCACGGCAGAAGAATATCAAGGGATTCACAGCAGATGTTCTCTCACAGAACACACCAATGATGAAGGTCTTTGCACGATCAGGCTTCCCCTTGAAGACCAATCTGGAATATGGTATATATGAACTGCAACTACCTTTTCTTGACAACACCCAGTCATCTTAGTGGGAGTGATTTTTCAAGTGTTCTATAAGAAAAACCATAAGATCTGAAAGAGTAATGATACCAATTAGGCTATCGTTCTCGACAACCGGAAGTCCGCCGATCTTTCTCATCTCCATCAGCTGCGCTGCTTCAATAATCTCAGCACCAGGGCTTATGGTTATGGGATCGGGTGTCATGCAGCTCTCTACCTTGATCTCTTTGAGAAGGTATTCGTTATATACCCTTTCATGAAATATAACCGGTGAGTTCAATGCCTGTCTGATATCCCTGTCTGTAATGATTCCTGTGAGTCTGCCTTTTTCGATTACCGGGATTCTCCTGAATCTGCCGGTGTTCATTTTATCTATAGCATACTTAATTGCTTCTTGTGGTCCGATTGTTACTACCTGAGATTTCATGAGTTCCTTTACCTTAATCATAATCTAATCGCAACCGCCTCGTTTATTATGCAATATCAAAGATCATTACCACAGATGAAGATGAATGTGTACTCCGCTGTTTATAATGACACAAACCCCGGAGCAGGCACTGAACCCCTTAATGCTGCAGCTGCGGAAAATCAGACTTATGCCTTATCGTCTGCTAAAAAGGCTGATTTAATAAAAAAACCGCCCCGATTTTAAATGCGGGGCGGTCGAGTTTGCTGTATGTATATTTGCCGGAGCTAGAATCCTGCAGCAGTTATGAAACATCCCCCTCCACTGCCGCCGCCATCTGCAAAAGGCACCGAACTGCCTGCTGCGGAGCTGACAGAAGCCTCTGAGAAGATCCTGAAACTGCCTAGTTCCTGGGTCATGAAGCTGACCTGTCCGTTATCTGATTCAACATCTTCTATGTCTTCCCAGTTATCGAGCGAGGTATTGTATCTCTGTACAACTGGATCCTCTCCTTCATATGCAACTGTAACTGTTGCATCTTCACCGAGAACAAGGCCGTAAGGAAGGATATCGAATTCAAAGACACCATTGTCGTATTCTACTGCCGAGACCGACTCCGCTCCAGTGCTCCCGATCCCGATAGGCACTATTCGAATCATTGCTGCTTCGGGGATTGAAATACGGATCCCATAAGAAGCATCTTCAAGATTCATTGCATTGCCCGGCTCATATTCCCCTATGACGCTCAACTGGTCAGTGGCAGAGACCCGCAGCCGATAAATCAGTACTGAATCTGCGTCTACGACATTATAGAGGAATGCCCCTGGTGTGTA
>JAFGTK010000112.1 GCA_016934135.1 Deltaproteobacteria bacterium
CCGCAGAGACATTCCATGCGCTCAGAGATATCTTGATCAAGAATGATTATGCAACCGGTGTTGGAGACGAAGGTGGTTTCGCTCCGAACCTGAAGTCAAATTCCGAGCCCTTCGAGCTTATTGTTCAGGCGATTGAAAAGGCCGGATACAGACCCGGCGAAGATGTTGCCATTGCCATCGATGCTGCAGCGAGTTCCTTCTATTCGGATGGCAAATATGTGCTCGCATCAGAAATTGACCCTGAGAGAACAGCTGAAGAGATGATCGATTTTTATGAGGAACTGATCGCGAAATATCCCATTGTTTCCCTGGAAGACGGGCTTGCCGAAGATGACTGGGACGGATGGAAACTCCTGATGAAACGTCTCGGCGGCAAGGTGCAGATCGTGGGTGACGACATCTTTGTGACCAATGCAAAATTCCTCGAACGCGGGATAAAGGAAAACGCCGCAAACTCAGTCCTGATCAAGGTAAACCAGATCGGAACGCTGACCGAGACCATGCAGACCGTTGAGATGGCACGCAGGGCAGGCTTTACAACCGTATTCTCGCACCGTTCCGGTGAAACCGAAGATTCCTGGCTCGCAGATGTTGCCGTGGGTTATTCCGGCGGACAGCTCAAGACAGGATCGACATCCCGTGGAGAGAGGCTTTCGAAATACAACCAGCTCATGCGTATTGAGGAAGAACTTGGATCAGGAGCCTTGTTCAGAGGAAAGGACGTTCTGTACAGCATCAAATAAAAAGTCTTCTAAAGGGGGCGCCGGCGCCCCCTTTCCCATATAAACATTGAAAAAGATCATAGCAGCAGCGATCATTCTTATTATCGTGCTTGGCCTGTCTCTTCTATATACAGGCAGGCACAAGATACATACTCAGCAGTTTATTCTCATGGATACCATTGTCGAGTTCAAGGTTGCAGGAGATAAGAAATACGCCGAGACAGCAATGAAGCATGCACTGGAAGAACTGCGGCGGATCGATTCAACCTTCGGATATCAGAAATCGGTTCTCACAGAGCTTAATGCCCTGCACAGTATCAGGAATCAGGAACTCTACGAGCTTATACGCTTTTCTCTGGAAATAAACAGGGCTTCTTCTGGCGCATTTTCCATTACACTGAGGCCTATCCTGGATGCATGGGGGTTTTCAGGAACTCATGCCTATCAGGTACCATCTGAAGCCGAGTTCGAGCACTGGAAGTCATTACCGGGAGATTCGGACATACTTCTGCTTGAAGACGGTCAGGCCGTCAAGACCCATGAAGGAACCCTCATCGATCTTGCAGCAGTGGCAAAGGGTTATGCAGCCGACAATGCAGTGAAGATCATGAAGAATAACAAGATTGCAGCAGGACTAGTCAATGCCGGAGGAGACATCATGGCCTTCGGTGAAAAGACCTGGCGGGTCGGAATAAAACACCCCAGAGCACCAGGCATCTTTGCGACAATCCCGATCAGGGATAAGGCAATAGCCACATCCGGAGATTATGAACGCTTCTTTCTCAAAGACGGTAACCGTTACTGCCATATTCTCGATCCTGAAACCGGCTGGCCAAGCCAGAGGTATATGAGTGCCACCGTGGTAGCTCAAAGCTGTGCACAGGCAGATGCCTGGGCAACAGCCCTTTTCGTTAGAGGTATCGAGGCTCTTGAAGAGGTCTTTTCACAGCAGGGTATGGACTGGATAGTGATAGACAAAGACGGAAAGGTATCTGCCAGCCAGGCTTTAAAAGAGTACTGCCCCGATCATATCGCGATCATGCCATAAGGGCTGCACTGGATAAAACAATCTCTTGAAAAGATACTCGAAGCAATCAAACCTGCATATTAAGTTAAAGAAATACTATACCCCGCCGTTAAACTTTCAGGATTTTTGTGCAGGAGACTGTTCCTTGATACGAATCCGGCCGAGAGCAGGGGAGTCGTCAATCATGAAGGCATGGATATCCGGACTGGAACTCAGCATGTTGCAGAGTGCATTCTTAACAGGAAACACCTGCGGGGTTGAGACATCGAGGAGAGCTTTTTCCCCATACATCAATGTGATGAAATGACCGCAGATTACATTCATCAGCTCACGAAGGGCATCTTCGACCATATCATCTGAGATATCTTCCGCATCATCCAGACCCATGATCCTCGCTGCAATGCGTGAAACCAGCCGATGTTCGAGGATTAATCCAAGTTCGCCTTTATGCCAGCCGCTGTATGCTATATTTACATTGAGGGCATCGCCCTGCATGCCGGGCACATCGCCTGATTCGGGGAAATAAGGAGACATGGATGCCATGGAAGGCATCACCTGACGCATGGCCTGTATGAGAAATTCAAACGGGCTTTTCTTCATGCCTGTCAGGAGTATATCGGAAAGCATGGTATTGACTTCTTCTGCCTTAAAGGGCTTGCGCAGATAAGCCTTGATATCAAGGCTCTTCAAATGCTCTATCCTTGCAGTACTCCCTTCAGTGGATATTACGACGACAGGGATCATTTTTTTATCAGGATCAGATCGCATCCTTTCCAGCAACTCCTCACCGTCCATATTCGGCATGTTGATGTCGGTAATCACCAGACTTACAGGGTTTGAATCGAGAATACTGAGCGCTTCGACACCGTCTGCCGCATCGAAAATCTGATCGATCGGCAGCGATGATCTGGATAAAATCATTATAAGTGCGGTCTTGACTACATTGGAGTCGTCAACAAGCAATATATTGTATTTCACTTCAGCCATACTATTATTCCTTAAAGAATTATCGGCTGAATAATAAAATTTCGTAACAATTCAGCAAAAAATATAGATACAACAATATCCGGACAGAAGCCGGAGTAAGACTATGAGTCTTCTTCAACCCACCTCTGCAAAGTATTCATGATCTTTGTTGCCTGTTCCTTGCTGGAGATCGTGAATTTCGACTGCTGACGGTATTCATTGTTAATCTTGCGGTATCTACGTATGGAATACCGCTGCGGGCCGTATTCCCCCTTTTTTGCATCCCACTGAGTGTATCTGAAAAGAATCGTGGCCCAGGCGCCCTTGGAAAGAATCTCCTTACCGATCTCTTTTACTACAAGAAGGTCATCTTCTTCATAACTTATCGTAATATCATCCACATTTGATGCCATTCCATCCTCCTTACGGTATATGCATATCTATATCTGCATATTCCCGGCAGAAAAAACAAGCCTTTAATGGATTTCATGCCTTCAATGTTCATGAACATGCAAGAATTGGTGCCTTCATAACAATCCAGAAACATTCCCGAGGAAAATTCGTTCTTCAAGACAGGACCGAAGCATCGAGAAGATATCGTCGATCTCTTTTGATTCAGCAATAGAGTCCCGTATCATATCCAGGTATCCTTTTTCGTAAAGACGCTGAAATGTCGGCTGGAAATTTACATCAAATACCCATGCAGCCTGCAGCATTTTGAAATCGTTCAAAGACCTTACCAGGGAGTGATTGATTACACTGTGCGACATAATACCTTTATATACACCCGGCGATATACCTGGAGTATCGGGAAGATCCAGTTCGATTGCACGGTTCTTCTCCTCGCTGGATCGTGAATAATACGAGGTAAGCACATACCAGATATCCAGTTTGTCGGCATCCCGGAGCAACCGTGAAAAGAACAGGCATGCAGGGGTTTCTCCATCAGGCAGATAAGCCCGGTTATGGTAGGATATCACCTTAAGAATAAACTCAGCCGTGCTGCTATCGAGCGTTGTCAGCACGGAATTCTCTCTTAGGATCTCAATCCCGAACTCTGCATGATTAACTGAGATACTATCGACAAACGTCCTGTATTTCCGGTACTGTTCGAAACGCCCTATATCGTGAAAAAGTGCAAGCACCTCCGCAATAACAAGATCTGTTTCACTGAGACCAAGGTTTTTTCCTATATAGGCTATCTCATTACACACCCTCAAGGTATGTTCTCTTTTCAGCGCAATATTTATTGAGAGTTCCTTATCCTGCATATCGAATGTATCAATATAGTCATCAAACCATACCCTTAACCGCCTGGCTGATGTTTCATCAATCACACAATTGCTGCTCTTATCCTTCGTCTCCATAAATGCTTTATTCTCCTCATGAGTTATCAATCTGGAAACCATCTGAAATCAATGTTCTTGATTTTTTTGTCTTCATGTTTTATCCACAGATGTTCTGCGGACATGGATTTCTTGTTTAGATACAACGAAATCAGATATTTTTGCAAGGGATGTGAATTTAATTATTTAAGGCTTAGGAGGTAAAATGAGAGAAGTTGTCATTACCAGTGCAGTACGTACTCCATTAGGAAATTTCAATGGTAGCCTTTCCGGCATAGGCGCAACAAAGCTCGGAGCCCTTGTTATCGAAGAAGCGATACGACGTTCGGGCATAGAAAAGGGTGTTGTGGATGAGGCCATCATGGGCATGGTTCTGCCATGCGGTTATGGCCAGAATCCGGCAAAACAGGCTGCAGTTCTGGCAGGGCTGCCTTGGGAGGTCGAATGCATGACAGTCAATAAAGTCTGCGGTTCATCGCTCAAAGCTGTCATGCTCGCTGCCCAGGCCATACAGACAGGAGATGCCGATGTGATCGTGGCAGGCGGCATGGAAAATATGAGTGCAGCCCCCTATTACCTTGAAAAGGGGCGTACCGGGTACAGGATGGGCCCAGGTGTCATACAGGATCATATGGTCCACGACGGGCTGTGGGATATTGTAAACGATTTCCACATGGGCATCTCAAATGAGCTCTGCTCTGAAAAGTACACTGTGTCCAGAGAAGATCAGGACAGATATGCGGAGATGTCATACAGCAGGGCTCTCGATGCCATCCGCTCTGGAAGGTTTACCGATGAGATCATCCCGGTAAGCATTCCTCAGAGGAAAGGCGATCCGGTCATCTTCTCTGTCGATGAGTGTCCGAGGGAAACAACCTATGACCAACTCTCGAAGATGCCGGCTGCCTTTAAAAAAGGAGGTCTGACAACTGCAGGGAATGCTTCTATAATATCGGACGGTGCTTCAGCTGTGGTTGTGATGTCCCGGGAAAAGGCACAGGAACTGGGGTGTCCCATAATGGCGACCATAGGTGCACAGGCAAGCGCAGGTCTCGATATGAAATATGTACTCGTTGCACCAATCCTGGCAGTGCCCAAATGTCTGAAAAAAGAAGGCATCGGCATCGATGATCTGGACCTTTTCGAGGTAAACGAGGCCTTCGCAGGTTCCACGCTGGCAGTCATCAGAGAACTCGGTCTTGATATCGACAAGGTGAATGTGAATGGAGGCGGCGTTGCATTGGGCCATCCTATTGGTGCAAGCGGAACACGTGTGCTCGCCACACTGCTTTATGAGATGATCCGCAGGGACAGTAAGATCGCCTGTGCATCCTTATGCCTGGGCGGAGGTGAGGCAGTTGCCCTGGTTGTCAAAAGGGATTAATCCCCTTGCATGCCAAATAAAATTGCATGAACATATGTGCAGAGATACAAATGATGAAAAGGAGTAAATAATGGAAGTAAAGACCTTTGGTGTCATCGGTGCAGGCCAGATGGGTGGCGGGATTGCCCAGGTTGCTGCTGCAAGCGGCCTGAATGTAATCATGAACGATATCAACGACAGCTTTGTACTCAAGGGACTGCAGCATATCACATCCAATCTTGGAAGGATGGCGGATAAGGGAAAGATTACCAGTGAGGTCAAAGATGCAATCCTGAGCCGCATCAAGACCAGCAGCAGTCTGCAGGACATGGTCCAGGCGGATTTTGTGGTCGAGGCTGCAACCGAAAACCAGGAGATCAAATTCAAGATTTTCCAGGACCTCGACAGCATATGTGAAAAGCATACAATACTGTCTACCAACACCTCTTCCATCCCGATAGGACGTGTTGCATCACAGACCTCAAGACCGGAAAAGATAATCGGCATGCACTTCATGAATCCTGTACCTGTCATGAAGCTTGTCGAGGTGATCAGAGGTATCGCCACCTCGGACGAGACCTTTGATATAACCTGGAATCTTTCGTTGAAATTTGGCAAAACCCCGGCACAGGCTCAGGATTACCCTGGTTTTATAGCCAACCGCATCCTCATGCCCATGATCAATGAGGCGGTTTACTGCCTATACCATAGCGTCGGGACAAAAGAGGACATAGATACGGTCATGAAACTCGGGATGAACCACCCGATGGGTCCACTTACCCTTGCAGACCTGATCGGTCTCGATACATGCCTGGCCATCATGGAGACACTCTATGAGGGATTTTCCGACTCTAAATATCGTCCGTGCCCGCTGCTTAGAAAGTATGTCGAGGCAGGATGGCTTGGCCGCAAGACCGGACGCGGATTCTACGAATATGAATAAGTAATGAAACAGGCGGATCTCCTTAGAGGAGGTCCGCCTTGATCTTAAACATGGATTTTGTGTTTATGTTCAGTTGAGATTCTAGATTCCGCCGGTAATACCCTTATTTAACATTCCCCTTGCTAGAACTCTTCGAAATCCTCGAAGTTGTCGTCCTGCTTTACTCTTTCCTCTACATACTTTGGTGAGGTCGGCTTTTTTTGTGATGCTTTCGGCTTGGTTTTCTTGGATACCTGTTTCATTTCCGCACTGTCTCTCACCTTGAACCGCTGAACATAGCCGGCAAGCTCGCTTGCTTCCACACTCAGATTATCCGAAGTGCTTGCCAGTTCTTCCACGGTCGATGCATTCTGCTGGGTTGTGGAATCTATCTGTCCTATGGCCCTGTTGAGTTCGTCGATACCGCTTGCCTGCTCTGAAGAGACAAGGGCGATCTCCTCCATGGTTTGCGAGAGTGTTTCAATATAGGTGATGATCTCTTCCAGAGAGGTCTTGGACTTTTTGACCATATCATCTCCGGCCCCTATCTTGTTCACGGTATCCTCGATAAGGTCCTTGATCTGTCTGGCTGCATCTGCGCTGCGCTGCGCAAGTGCACGCACCTCTTGTGCCACGACAGCGAATCCTTTACCGTGCTCCCCTGCCCTGGCAGCCTCAACTGCAGCGTTCAGGGCCAAAAGATTAGTCTGAAAAGCCACTTCATTGACTGTAACGATAATATTGCCTATCTTTTTGGATGCTTTCGAGATCTCGTCCATTGCATTTACCAGTTCGTTTGAGGCCTCACCAGTGCTGTTGGCCATGGCAACCATATCCTTGACCTTAGAGCTTCCCTCATAGGCATTTGATGCATTCTGTTTAATGGATGAAGTCATCTCCTCTATTGTTGCCGCCACCTCTTCCACTGCTGCTGCCTGCTCCTGGGTGGCCTGGGACAGTCCCTGGGAACCCGCTGCCACCTCTTTTGTCGCCACATCGACCTGATATGCTATATTCTTCAACCCTGAGATAATACCTTCGAGCTTTTCAACAAATATATTGAACTGTTCTGCCAGAAGCCCGGTCTCATCGCTGCTCTGAATAATAAGCCGCGCAGAAAGATCGCCCTCGCCTTCAGATATATCCTTCAACTTTTCAACAGTGTTCTTTATAGGGATGATGATGCTTCTGAACAGGGTCAAACCTGCAATAGCCACAACACTTAACCCCACTATGCCCAGGAAAAAGCTCATGAGGAAAAACTGTTTGAAGCGGGACATCCGTTCACCAAGGCCGCTGACAGTGCCGAGACAGTATGAATCATTTACCGGGGTGTATGAAATGACCTGTTCATTGATATTTTCATATATGCTTTCCGAACGTCCGCTTTGTATGCCGTTTCGGATCCTGTTATCGATATCCTTCCATTTTTTATTATAGATCTCTCTGCTTTGAGGATTGTAGAGAATATTCCCCTGTCTGTCGGACAGAAAGGCCCCTGCGAGCCTTGACTGCGATATGACATCAACAAGATTATTCAGGCTTTCTTCACTAACCTGATCTTCGCCGGCATTGAGCTGGGCTATGGCGATCTTCTGAGTGGTCAGGGCATTTGCCTTGAGCTCTTCCTGGATTCGATATACACCCTCGTAGAAACCGAGCATGCCGAGCCAGAGAACAAAACCGATGCAGAACAGGGTGAAAACCACCCAGATCTTTCTTTCCATGCTCATGTGAACACCCTGATACTCCACGCCCCGCTGACGGCATTCCTGCATTAACGGATCAATCAGTTTATTCGTAATCAGGCTTATTGACCCGAACATGAGGATATAGAAGATACAGATCGAAGCGGAACCAGCTGCCCATATACCATTGGCGGCCACACCTCCTATGTCATGCGTGACATAATCTATGTAGTTGGATATAGTGTTGCCGATAACCATGACAACAATCAGGATCCCCGCTATAACAGGCAGTTGAGTATTTCTCTTTGTTATTGCCATGAGTTCTTCATTGCTCAGAATGCCTTTTTCCAGCCTCTCCAGTCCACTGCTTACCGGATAAGCGGCCATGCCCGTTATTGCAAGCCCAGCAATGAAAAAGCCTATCCAGAGAAAAATGCCGTGGACACTGAAAACCTTCATCTGTTCAGGGGAATTGGACATAAGGTAGTAACTGGAAAAAATCCATCCAAAATTCACTATCAAAAACATTGCACCAAAGATGAAAAGGATCTTTTTCAGATAATCTCTCATAAACGGTCTCTCTTGATTTATTTTTATCTACTCATAATCGGCATTCCGGACAAAAAGATTGAGCTTAACAATATGCGGCAAAAAGACGATGTTATAAGTAAATGAACTCCACGCATGGATTACTGAAACAGCAGCTTAAACGATACTTCAAAAACGCATTCCCCGAGTCTGCGAGCTGGCAGGAATTCATCAGTGCAGTAAACAATGCCTATCTTAAATCCGATGATGACCGCGAGATGCTCGAGCGTATCCTTGAACTAAGCTCCCAGGAACTGCTTCAGGCGAATTCGGAAATGAGAACGGTTTTCGAGGCCATACCTGATCTCTTTTTGAGGCTTGATGAAGAGGGAACCATCCTTGAATATAAGGCAGGCAGCATGGCTGATTTCCCCATCAGGCCTGATAAACTGTCTGGAAAAAATATTGCCGATATTCCCTTCATAAACATCACAGAGAAGTTCCATAATGCACTCCATCGGGTACAGAAGACCAAGAAGATAGTAAGTATCGAATACTCTCTTGCAGACAAGGATCAGGAACAGTTTTTTGAGGCACGGTTATTGCCGCTGCTTAAAAATCAAATCATTGCAATCATACGGAACATCACTGAGCGCAAGCGTGCCGAGGAAGGTCTCCGACGGAGCGAGGAACGCTATCGGAGTATCCTCGACAATATGGAAGAGGCATACTATGAGGTGGACCTGAAAGGGAACATCGTCTATTTCAATTCTGCTGCGGCAAAGATGATCGGTTATTCATTTGAAGAACTCCAGAACAGGAACTTCCGGGAAGTAATGAAAAATGAAGACAGCGACAAGACGTTCGAACACTTCAACAGGGTATATATCACCGGAGAATTCGCCAAGGTATTTGATTGGGAGTTTATCACCAAAAAGGGAGAGAAACTCGTGGTGGAGGCCTCGGTATATCTCAACAAAGACTCACACGGCAACCCGATAGGATTCAAAGGTATAGGCCGCAACATCACCGGACGTAAACAATCGGAAGAAGCTCTCAGGCAGAGCGAGGCCAAGTACCGTTTTCTAACGGAAAAGACCATTGATGTAATCTGGACCTGCGACCTTGAATTCAATATCACCTTTGTGAGTTCCTCTATTGAAAAGGTGCTGGGGTATACACCTGAAGAGTTCGTAAAACTCAAAACCAGTGACGCCATGACCACCGAGTCTTTTGCCAGGGTACTGCGTCTCTTGAGCACTGAACTCAAAACCGAAGAACTGAATGCTGATATGAAGGAAAGAACCGTCAAGGTGGATCTGGAATATTACCATAAAACCGGGTCTATTGTGTATGTTGAGAACCTTATGAGCGCCATACGTGACGATTCTGGCCGTCTTATCGGGATACATGGCGTATCGAGGGATATCACAGAACGAAAGAAGGCAGAAGAAGAGAAGAAAAAGCTGGAGAACCAACTCGCCCAAGTCCAGAAGATGGAATCAATAGGGACCCTGGCAGGCGGTATTGCCCATGATTTCAACAATATTCTTTCAATCATTATCGGGTACACCGAACTTGCAGTCAATGATCTCTCAAAACCGGAAAAAGCAAGGGTCGAACTCAAAGAGGTTCTCAAGGCAGGAGATCGCGCAAAGGATCTTGTGAGTCAGATCCTTACATTCAGCCGCCAGTCTGAAACAAAACATTCACCGCTTGCACTTGCTACCATTATCAAAGAATCACTCAAGATGCTCAGGTCAATCATCCCATCGACAATAGAGCTCAAACAGAACATTATTGATTCCGGCCTCATCATGTCCGATCCCACGCAGATCAATCAGATCATGCTTAATCTCTGCACCAATGCAGCCCATGCAATGGATAGGACAGGGGGTGTACTTGAGGTAGGCATGGAAAGAGTTCATATTGACGGCACCACTGAAACCCGCGGCCTGGATCTGGCGGACGGGTCTTATTTAATGATCTCAGTACGGGATACAGGCCATGGAATGCCCCCTGAAGTGATAGCACGGATCTTTGATCCCTATTTCACCACAAAAGATGTCGGCCGCGGTACCGGCCTTGGTCTGGCAGTTGTTCATGGTATTGTAAAAAGCCATGGTGGAGCCATAATCTGCGACAGCGCAGTTGGTAAGGGCACAAGATTCCGTGTATACCTCCCTGAAATAGAATCAGGAAAAGAGACCCTTCTTTCTTCTGATACAGGTCCGTTTCCAACCGGAACAGAATGCATTCTGTTCGTCGATGATGAACCGATCCTTTCAGCTCTTGCAAAAAGGATGATGGAGGACCTCGGATATGTGGTTCATATCAGGACCAGCAGTATAGAGGCTCTGGAATTCTTCAGAAACAGCCCGGGGAAATTCGATCTGGTGATTACAGACATGACCATGCCCGGCATGACCGGAGACACCCTGACACAAAGGATAAAAGAGATACGGCCCGATATACCGGTCATCCTGTGCACCGGTTACAGTGAACATATCACCGAAGAACGGGCAAAAAGAATAGGGATCAGAGAATTCATCATGAAACCGCTTATTATGAAGGATATGGCAAGAATCATTCGAGGGGTTCTTGATCGACGCAAGTAGTCTCCCATTCATGTACCCGGCCTGACCAACCAGTAAGCAGAACTCTATTACACTGCAAGATTATCTCGCGATTATCGGCAGACTCCTGTCTTCATTGGTTCTGTCGCCCAGCTGCCCGTAGCCGTTATACCCCCATACCCACATGGTTCCGTTCTTCTTTACAGCCAGAGTATGATGCAGACCTGCAGCTATCCATGTCCAGTCCGTATCAGTCCCGATCCTTACCGGCTTGAAGGAATCCGCCAGAGAACCCGTACCGAGCTGTCCGAATGCGTTCCAGCCCCATGACCATATACCGCCGTCTGTTTTCATGCCGACACTATGGTATTCTCCGGCAGAAATATATGACCAGAGATTATCTCCGCCTATCCTTACAGGGAAGACCTTGAATGCCTTTGTCCCATCTCCGAGCTGACCCCAGAGGTTTGCACCCCAGGCCCATAAGGCACCGTCTTGTGTGATAGCCAGGGTGTGTCTCTTGCCTGCAGCGATACAAGCCCATGCTGTTCCAGGTTTTATCTGTTGGGGCGTGGAATTGTTGATCTGTGTTCCATCTCCTAACTGGCCCAATTCGTTCGAACCCCAGCACCACAATGTGCCGTCCTGTTTCAATGCAACACTGTGGGCCTCGCCGGCAGCAGCCGTTTTCCAGTCCCTATCAGACCCTATCCGGGAAGGTCTTGTGCTGTATGAGAACGTACCGTCTCCGAGCTGGCCTTCATTATTCCTTCCCCATGCCCACAATGTGCCGTCTTTCCTGACTGCGAGTGTATGATAACTGCCTGCAGAGACATGACTCCAGTCATTCCCGGTACCAACCTGTACGGGAACAGGCGATTGTTTCCTGGGTCCGATACCCAGTTGACCCGATGTATTCGAACCCCAGACCCATAATGTACCGTCCTTCTTCAGACCTAGTGAATGGGCACTCCCGGCGGAAAGCATTTTCCAGTCCCTCTCCTGACCTATATGTACTGGATTATTAGTGCTGAGGGTCAATCCGTTGCCCAGCTGTCCATCCATGTTCCATCCCCATGACCAGAGGCTGCCGTCGGTCTTCAGCCCAATGGAGTGTGACCATCCCCCTGCAACAAAAGACCATGTCGACTTGATCACTGTAAGATAAACCGTATCGCTGTCCTGATCACCGTCGCTGTCTTCAACAAGAAAGGTAACGCCATAAGAACCTGCGATGTTGAAGGTGACCTCTCCAGGGTTTTTTAGCGTGATATTCTCTGCACCACCTTTGAAATCCCACAGGTATTTCAAGGGGATGTTGCCGTCAATGACAGAACCGGCAAAGTTGGCGGATTCCCCTTCGTAAAGCCTCAGGCTCTTTTCCGGCGAAATAATGCTTGCAATAGGTTTTGTATCCTTGAGAACCCTGATTGTTATGATATCCGAGCCGACATCATTGTCCGAGTCTGTTGCAATAAAACGGACCCGGAAGGTTCCGACCGTGTTGAGCTGGATCATTCCGGGTTCTTTTTCAGATATCCTCGCATGAGCTCCGCTGAAATCCCATTGATAGCTCAGGGGTGAATTACCCTTTTTCACATCAGCACTGAAAGCAAGAGAATCCTTTTCCGTAATTGTAATACCGTCACAAGGGCTCTCAATGGAAACCACCGGTTCGGTATCTTCGATAACCGTGATCTTCCTTGAATCCGAAATCGTATCATTGTTTGCATCAGTAACATTCAAGGTAACCCGGTAGATGCCCGGAGAAGAGAACAAGACTTTTCCAGGATCCATCATAGAAGATCCTTCAGCTGCCCCGCCGAAATCCCAGTTTATCGAAAGAGGCTCGTTGCCCCCCTGTGCTTCACCCAGAAACTCTACAGACCTGCCGTGCAGAATAAACACATCTGCCTCGGGAGAGACAATGTGTGCATGGGGTTTTTTATCTTCTATAACCGTGATGGTTCGGCTGTCTGTCGCGCTGTCATTGTTCACATCATAGACATTCAATGTAGCCTGATACACTCCAGGGGTCTTGAATATCACCTTTCCGGGATCTTTGAGGGCAGTATTCTCTGCCCCGCCGCCGAAATCCCAGGTATGACGCAGCGGAGGATTCCCGTCTTTTATTGAACAGGCAAACTGCACTGCTTCACCCTGATAAATGTTTATATCCTGTTTCGGCGACGTGATAGCAGTTTTGGGGATGTTCTTTTCCACGACTATGCTCACAGAAGCACTGTTCGAATCCCCGTCACTGTCCCTTACCGTAAGCTGCACAGGATATGATCCGGCTTCAGGAAAGGCGATCTTTCCGGGGTCTTCTTTATGGGACGGAGATCTCAAATCACCGAAATCCCATTCATATGCCAGAGGCGGATTGCCGTCTGATACAGTTGCGGCAAATGTAATTGAGAGCCCTTCCAAAATAACGGTTTCAGACCCTGGTGAATCAATCTTCACCACAGGAGATGTATCTGCTACGATCTCGATGATAGTGGAAGCCGTGGCCTCCAATCCTGTGCTGTCCTGGACCGTAAACAGGATCTCATACTTTCCGGCTGACGAAAAAGTAACCTCTCCCGGATCTTCAACACCTGATCTCCCGGCACTGCCCGGGAAGTCCCAGTCGTAAACATACGGAGGGATCCCTCCTGAAACCGAACCTGAAAATACTGCAGATTCTCCCTCATAGAGCGTTTGCCCTGCTGCAGGAGAATCGATTACAATAACCAGAGGCCCAGCCTCTACTTTGGCCTCTGCCTTCGTTTCAACATACGGCTGAACCTGTTCATCGACCTCAACAGGGGTTTCAGGCTTCTCGGAACACTGCGAGCATGCAACAAGCAGATGCACCAGGAGAACGAGTGCACATATTCTCAATAAAGATCTTACATACATGGGTAACATACCGGTCTTATCTCAGTAAACCTCCTTCATCACAAACGCATCTTGTTATGCAAATACCATACACTTCTATATAATAGAGTTTTTATTATGTATATATAATATGTTATCGGTTTTTTTGCAGTCAAGGGCATTTTAATAAAGGGATAAATATTTACCTGATTAGAGAAATTCTTTTCATTTATCCTGCAGGATTCCATCATACCGTTCAAGAAGTAAAGAACGCCCGGCAGCATCCATATTCACATAAAGAATATATCCTGCAGCAAGCTGTTCACAATTTTACTATAAAAGTGTATGAACCGGCATGATACAGCATGCATTTCAGGCAGGATTCAGGTAGAATATAATTGAATCCTTTTTTTATTTGATCACAAGGCAGGTGATTATGCTCATAGCAGGCGATGTAGGAGGTACCAAGACAAATCTTGGAATATACGAACTGACCGGGGAAGCGAACAGGCCGGTAGTCGAGGCTACACTTCCCAGTGCACAGTATGACAGCCTGGAATCTCTTGTTTCCGAATTCCTTAAAAGTACTGGTTTTAAACCCGAATACGCCGTATTCGGCGTGGCCGGTCCCATTATGGGATCAAGGGCAACAATCACGAACCTGCATTGGATAATCGAAGAGGATCAGATCAAGAAAGAACTCGGCCTGAAAACTGTCCGGCTTCTCAATGACCTGCAGGCAATCGCGTACGGCATTGCCGAACTCGAAGAAGAAGATCTGTTTACCCTGAATCAGGGCAGTAATACTACTTATGGTCCCATAGCCGTCATTGCCCCGGGAACCGGGCTGGGCGAGGCATATATAACCCGGAGCACGTCGTCACGTCATGTTGCTCATGCTTCCGAAGGGGGACATGCAGACTTTGGACCTACTGATGCCCTGGAGATAAGACTGCTCTCTTATATGCTGGAGCACTATGAACATGTAAGCTACGAACGTATCTGTTCAGGGATAGGCATCCCCAATATCTACAGCTTTCTCAGAGAAAAGGAATCGTACGAGGAACCGGCATGGTTTTCTTCCAGGCTGTCCAGTGCAGCTGACAAAACAGCGATGATCATATCCGCAGCACTTGATACCACAACTCCGTGCGAGCTGTGCTCGAAAACCCTGAATCTCTTCCTCTCCATCCTTGGGTCAGAGGCAGGCAACCTGGCATTGAAGGTAATGGCAACAGGCGGGGTGTATCTGGGAGGCGGCATCCCTCCGAAGGTCATATCCGCCTTCCCGGGCAGCCCCTTCATGAAGTCATTTACCAAAAAAGGTCGGCTGTCCCATGTTCTGGAACAAATCCCTGTCCATGTCATTCTCAATCCTAAAGCCGCGCTTACGGGCGCAGCCCTGTTCGGGCTGGAATATCTTTGTTCCCCTGAATAAGAGGAAAACCGGACATGGCAATGCAGAATTCATTTGATGACCGCTGCATCAACACCCTCAGATTTCTCGCAGCCGATGCAATACAGAAGGCAGATTCCGGGCACCCGGGCATGCCGATGGGTGCCGCGTCAATGGCCTATATCCTCTGGATGAAACACCTCAGGCATAATCCCGCAAACCCTTCATGGCCGGACAGAGACCGCTTCATCCTTTCGGCCGGCCATGGCTCCATGCTGCTCTATGCACTGCTGCACCTGACCGGATACGACCTGTCCATGGAGGATATTCAGTCCTTCAGGCAGTGGGGGAGCAGGACACCAGGCCATCCCGAGAGTCATATCACCCCGGGTGTCGAGGCAACGACAGGCCCTCTTGGCCAGGGAATCGGCAATGCCGTGGGCATGGCCATGGCCGAGGCCCACCTTGCAGCATGCTTTAACAGACAGGGGCACTACGTGGTAGATCACTGCACCTATGTGATAGCAGGCGACGGCGATCTCATGGAAGGTGTTGCATCAGAAGCGTGTTCGATTGCAGGCCATCTGGGGCTGGGAAAACTCATTGTTCTCTACGACAGCAACAGGATATCACTGTCAGGCTCCACCCATCTCAGTTTTACTGAGGATGTCGCCGCCAGGTTCGAGGCATACGGATGGCACACAGTCCTGGTGACCGACGGAAATGATCTTACAGCAATCAATATTGCTCTGATCTCAGCACAGCAGGAGAAAAAAAGGCCGTCTCTTATAGTGGTGAACACAATAATCGGCTTTGGCTCACCAGGCAGGCAGGGAACATTCAAGGCACACGGGAGCCCGCTGGGGATAGAGGAATTACTCGCAGCAAAAAAGGAGCTCGGATGGGATACTGACAAGGAATTCTTTATCCCGGAAGATGTCCTTCGCCATTTCCGTACATCCCTTGATGCCGGCAGATCGATCCAGGCTGAATGGGAAAAGGATTTTGAACGTTACCGAAGATCCTACCCTGAACTTGCAGATGATTTTCTCAGGAGAAACAGCTCAACACTTCCTCATGACTGGGATACGGTGATCAGGGAATATGTTCCTCAAAAAACCGCACAGTCAACGAGGAAATCTTCAGAAACCATTCTCCAGGCCCTTGCAGGAAAGATCCCCGAGCTTATAGGCGGCTCGGCAGATCTCAACCCCTCAACCTTTACCTGGCTGAAGGGATATGGCGATTTCGAATCAAAAGGCATATCAAAAGAAGGGGTACAGGGTACAGTAGGTCCCGGATGGGATTACACCGGAAGAAATATCCATTTCGGGGTGAGGGAACACGCCATGGGTGCCATTGCCGCGGGCATGTCTCTTCACGGGGGGACAATCCCGTATACTGCGACATTCCTGAGCTTTGCAGACTATATGCGTCCCCCTATCAGGCTTGCCTGCCTGTCTGGAATCCGCATGATCTGCGTCTTCACTCACGACAGTATAGGCCTGGGTGAAGACGGGCCTACCCATCAGCCGGTCGAGCAGATCATGTCGCTTCGATCAATACCGAATCTTACCGTAGTCCGTCCTGCAGATGCATTGGAAACCGCATATGCCTGGAAGATTGCACTGGGTACGTCCCAGAGCCCCACTGCGCTCGTTCTGACCCGCCAGGATGTACCTGTTCTGGACAGAAAGGAATGCGCCCGGGCCGAACTGACCGAACGCGGCGCCTATATCCTCTGGGAATCCGGGCAAGGTAAGCCGGATATTATTCTCATGGCCACTGGATCGGAGGTTCATATAGCCTTGGAGGCAGGCAGAAGACTTGCTGCTGCCGGAACGGCTGTCAGGGTGGTATCCATGCCGAGCTGGGAGATATTCGACCGGCAGAATGCACTCTACAGGCAGGAAGTCCTTCCCGGGGAGATACGCTCACGTGTGGCAGTAGAAGCAGGGATCACACTGGGATGGGAACACTATGTAGGGCTGGACGGTGCTGTTGTAGGCATGAAGGGATTCGGGGCCAGCGCACCTGCCAGCGTCCTGTTTGAAAAATTCGGCATCACTGCAGAACATGTTGTTGAGGCTGCACAGGGTGTACTTTCTCTCAGGAAGAAACAATGAGTGAGAATGATGATAGCTCTCTAAGATCAACTTGTGGTTCCATTCATGAATCTTGTGAGGTATAGAAGATGCCGCAATCATATATAATTCGAAAAGGAGCATGAACATGACGAAACTCCATGAGCTGGCCTCCATAGGACAGGCAATATGGTTCGATTACATTCGAAGAACCCTCATCACTTCAGGGGAACTTCTCTCTCTCATTGACCAGGGGGTTCGCGGAGTCACCTCAAACCCTACAATATTCGAGAAGGCAATCGCCGGAAGTGCTGATTATGACGAGGACCTTAAAGAGCTGGTAAAGACCGGCAACTCTATAGACGAGATCTATGAGAATCTTGCCGCCTGGGATATCGCACATACAGCGGATCTGTTCCTCCCGCTTTATGAAGAGTCAAAGGGCCTTGACGGATATGTAAGCCTGGAAGTGAGCCCTACCCTTGCATACGATACAGAGCGTACCATCAGCGAGGCAAGAAGGCTGTTTAAGACGCTGAACCGCCCAAACGTCATGATCAAGGTTCCTGCTACTGCCCAGGGCATTCCAGCCATAGAGACACTCATTGGTGATGGCATCAACGTCAATGTTACCCTGCTGTTTTCTGTACGGAATTACGAGGATGTGGCCTGGGCATATGTAGCAGGCCTTGAAAGGCTCGCTCAAAGCGGCAAAGACCTCGGCGGGGTTGCTTCAGTGGCATCGTTCTTTGTCAGCAGGGTCGATTCCTCTGTGGA
>JAFGTK010000113.1 GCA_016934135.1 Deltaproteobacteria bacterium
TGCCTCTGTCCTGATGTCCACGCGCTTGTAGGTATCCACATCCAGTTCTCTGCCGGCTTGGGTGCTTTTGACAGCCTCTTCGAAAAGCCTGATGGCCTTTTTAAACTCGGCATTGTTGATATGGCACCAGGCCAGTTTATACCTGGCAATGGCTATGGCAGGGCTTTCAGGATGCCCCAGCACCGCTGTATAGTGGCGAATGGCCATATCGAGATCCTGAAGATTGATAAAATAGTCCCCGAGAAGAAGGTACGCCTCGGGCACATACGGGCTGTTCTTGTATTCGGAGATGATCACCCTGTACTGCTTGACCATTTCGTCAATTTTACCCAGTTCACGGTATTCATGGGCCAGGAAAAAGTGGATCTTGTCTCTTGCATCAAATTCGGGGAAATTATCCAGGATGCGCTGATAGATCTCTATTGCCTGATTCTTGAGCGTGTTAGATTCGAGCTGACCAAAGGCCGAGGATGAGCCTGTGCTTTCGCCCTTGCGCAGAAAGAATGCAATTCGGGATAGTTCTACATAGAGCTCTGCCTCGCGAAGATACAGTTCGGGCAGATACGGTTTGTTCCGGGAGGTATCGATCAGGGCCTTGGTGTTGCGTATAGCGAGATCGACCTTCTTTCTATCCTCTTGGAGCTTTGCGAGATACTTTGCCTGCCTGGAGCTCTGATCGGTTTCGTCATAACCGTACTCCCCGGCCTGGATTTCTGCAGGCATCACAAGCACCAGCAGTAAAAAGACAAGTGCTGCAACCAAATACCTGTTTATCGTATGTGCATATATCATTTGAAGAAAATATCCCACTCTTCCATGTCCTTGCATTTGCTGGGCAGGACCACCTTATAGTCAGCCAGCTCGTCATTCCAGAATTCACCCTGAAAAGGATAGACCACGACACCTCTTGTTTCTTCACCCTCAGGTGCACCATCTTCGTTGTAGTGATACTGCTGAACCCGCTGATACATATCGAGACCCACCTCGTATGCCATCAGGTTGGCCTCCTCCTCATACTGGAGAAGCTCGTTTGCATACCTTTCGTATTCCGACTGAACCTGCAGCCTCAATGTCTCTGCAACCTTGCCGATCTCCAGGGCATATATCCGATCGAGATAGACGGACAGATCGTTATCCTGCCCCTTTTTGTCTTTGAATTCAGATATCCTGAACCTTTCTTCCTCAAGAAGCGTCAGCAGTTCCCAGGTGAAACGAATGTCCTTTTTATTAAGGATCAGCAGAAGCAGATCCTTGTTCTCACTTACGTCAATCCTGTGATAAATGCCCTTGAGCGAATCGCCGTAACGCCCGGTGAACTCGGAGACCACGTTGAGGGCACTTTCATAATGGCAGACATCCTTGTAGATAAAAGACTTGAGGATATAGTATTCCGGTGTGAAATGGTTTTGGAAACTCGGGGCTTCAAAAGCGTAGAGCAGGCCCATTGCCTTTTCCTGGTTTCCCATCCGGTAGTGTGCCCAGGCCCTTTCCATAAGGTTTTGAGATTGTTCCAGAATACTCTGCTCGATCTCCTGATAGAGCATGTCTGCCCGGTCATATTCCCCCAGCTCATAGAGCAGGCGTGCCTGGGTCTTGAGAGCCTCGTCAACAAGATCCTCATCATCGCAGGAACCTGCAAGGATCTGATCCAGAATATCCATGCTCTCGTGAATCCGGTTTTCATAAAGGTGCCATAAGGCCTTTTTATAGAGATACCGGTAGTGATAATAGGTGCCGGGGAGAATCAGGGAAAAGTGGGCATTGCCCCAGTCGATAAAGCCGTGCTCCCAGTCATAGACCCCCTGATGATAATGTATGAAATCTGAAAGCTCTCCTTCAATAAACCCGTACTGAGCCTCGCAGATGGTCTGATCGATGATCAGGTCCTTATCAAAGCTTTGAGTCCGCGACATGTTTTCGAAGATTTCCAGGGAGTACTGAACGATCTTCTGATTCGGTTTGCGCCGTACAAGCCTTGCAAGAATCTCTGCACCTGCATGAGAATAGCCGAGCTTTTCCAGGGATATGCCCAGGAAGAATTCAGCCCACTCGTAATCAGTGACATCCGGTGAATACTTCTGCATGAATTCATAAAAATACGGGCACGCACGTTTGTATTCATGGTCTATAAAAAACTCGTACCCTTTCTGGAAGCTGCTCCTGTCTACAGATGCGGCCTCTGCTGCTTCTGATTCATTTTCTGCAGAAGTCTCCATCGGGGCAGCCAGGGCATTTGTAAAAACCCACAGGCCCATAAATACAAGGATCGCGGCAGCTTTCTTAGTCATTGAATTCTTTCTCTTTCAGATAACCCTGCAGCTTCCTGATCGTTTCGTCTTCCGGCGTCTTCCTGGGAGACAGATTAAACCGCAGGGCAAGTGCAAGCCCCAGATAAATGTCGTTCTCGGTGCCGTCATCCTTCATGTTGATCAGGTCCCTGATCTCGAAATTCATACAGATATTCTTTGAAAGGAAAAACTTTGCTGCATAGCCCAGGCAGATGGAAGGGGCATTCTCGGTGCTCGGATCACCGAAGGAGTACTGCTTTTCATAGTTTACAATGCCTGCACCGATAAAGAACGCGCTTTCCCGGTTGATTATGCCCCGGTTCCACAAAGACTCTTTCCCATAGAAGGGCTTTATGACCAGGCTCGAATGAAAGAGATATCTGGGCTCGGAAAATTCAGAAGGCGTTACCCCGAAATTGTCTTCCAGATCCTTCTTCAGATCCTTTTCTCTGTTCAGCATATACTGGCCGCGAACGACTTCCCATGCGAGATAATCGTTAAAATGATACGTATAGGCAAGGCCCAGAGGGTATACGTTATAGAAATCGTCATCCACTATATTGCCGAGAAGAAAACCGATTTCGTGATTGCGATGAAAGATCCTTTCCTGAACGGCAAATACCTGCTCTTTATCCTTCAGATCCTTGGCATAGCCTGTGGCTGCACAAGCGAGGATAACTGCAAGGACCAGGGAAACCATACTTCTAGTTCTGTTCATTTCATTACACTCCTTAAAACCCGACGATATCAAAGATGAACGGATATGATACGACCACCTCACTGCCCTTTGGTTTCGGGAACTGCCAGGACTTGATCGACTGTTTGATGCAGCCGTGGATCTCGCTGGAATTGATGGATGACGACTTTATCCTGACCTCTCCCACATTCCCTGAAAGCAGGATCTTCCATTCAAAGATAACCTTGCCCATGAGAGAAGGGTTGGCAATCAGTGCTGTTTCATAGCAGTATGTTATCTCGTCCAGATGCTGGTCGATGACCTTTTTTACCGCCTCCCTGCTCATCCCGCCCTGGATCTTTACAGTCTTGTCCATCTCGGCGCTTACCATGGCCATGACCTGACCTTCACCGGTGACGCCCTTTTCCAGGGCCGCAACCTGGCCTTCGCCATGGGCGCCTGCACTCCTGAGGACCTGCGAGGAACCTTTCGTACTCACAATGCCTGATTGCGGTATCTCAATTTTAGCTGTACCCAGTTTTCCGACAATGCCAGACACCTTGAAGTCGGCGGTGCTTTCCTGCATGGATGTGGTTGCATCCAGATTCGTCACAGCTGCCATGGCTTCCTGAGGCTTTAATCCGATATTGTCACCAAGCATGCTCAAAAGACCTGTCTGGTTGATATTGCGGTTTTTGATATTGCCTTTGCCGTAACCGCCTCCTGCCTGAGGAGATTTGGAGGCAACCGCTGTTTTCTTTTGCGTCTTTACCTGTTTCTTCACCGGTTTCACCGGTTTTTTCACTGTCCGCTCCGGGGCCGACTGAACCGGTGGAGGCTCTTCTTTCGGCTTTTGCACAGGAGGCAGAGCTATCCTTTTGTTGATTTCTTCCATCTGAAGCGGATCAACCTGGACAAAATGTGTCTGAATATTTTTGGGCTGCGAGGTATATGACGGGAACATGCCTATGATCGTAAGGACGATGACATGAAGAAACGTGGACTTGATAAAATGTTTGTAATAATGAGTATCCTTCGGTTTTGCCAGTTCAACATCAGGACTCTTGCCCGGAGCTACGCAGCGCAGATGATATTCAAAAGGATCATCATAGATGGTAACCTGGCTTGAAGGCCTGAGCTTGTCACAGTAGATGCCCTTCTTCCTGTTGTAGAGTTTCTCGTGGATACAAAGCTGATCGGTCTCTGATATGGCTGAGTAGTTCGAACGGGCAATTCTGGAAAAATGATCGTCAAAATAGAAATAATGGCCATCCGGACCTTTGTTCTCCGCCAGACAGAACCTGGTTTTTCCAGTCTTTATGTAATACCTCTGCCTTTGCCTGAGAAACCTTACATCAAGAACCCTGCCGTTTCTGCTCTTGACCACCTCGATTAAAAACTGTGCCTCGGTCTGTTCCTGAGTGCAGGTTTCCAGATCTGCATTTCTCTGAGTCAATCTATCCTTTAGGCAGAAACTCGCCTCAATATCATCTTCTTCATCCTCCTCTTCTTCATCTTCAATGGGCTTGACCATCTTGTTATTAGGAAGGATTTGCGGATCATTGAGCGTGTCCCTGATTTTTCTGTCTGTGCAGGACGGTTCTTCTTCACAATCGAGGTATTTATGAACAAGAGTGATGATCTCGGCAGTTTCTACCTGCTGTGCTTCTTCACTGTGAGAATCCGATGAGGGCTGAACCTCATAACCCTCGGTGTCATGCGCCGGTATATCATTACAAGTGTCATCTTCCTGCAAATGAAAGCTGCTTTCGGCAAACTCATGTGATTGCACTTCTTCCCTGTGTGCATCCACTGCGGGCCAGGTTTCGTACCTATCCTGATCCGATACCGGCATATCATCGCAACAGGCGTCTTCCTTAACAGGATAAATACCATCGGCATGTTCTTCCGGCGGTTCTTCTTCGCTATGTACATCCGGCACAGGCCCATTCTCATACCTTTCGAGCTGCAGTTCCGGGGTATCATTATCTGATGAGATGATAATACTGCCGGACCTGTTCTTGAGTTCCTTGATCTTCAGGGTATAGGGGCCAATTTTCACTGAATCGAACTGATCAATAATAAGGGATTTTTTTGTGGTATCCCTGCATATATCGATTTCTGTTTCATTCAGCGAGATCAGGACATCTCCGCTTCCGACAATCTGCACATCTGCATGGTGAGGCATGATCATTTCATGCTTCAAAACGAGATCTGACGATGCATGGCTGCCGATAGAAACCTTTTCCCTGCAGAAACAGTCCCACCCAAGGTATTCATCCCCGTTAAAGACAAAGATCTGTATAACCCTCTCAGCCTTCGACTGTTCGGGTATTCTCGCGGATGTCCGGCCATCTGCAGAGTCTGTATCCATAGCTGAATGTGATTTTCTCATATGCCTTTGCCCTTATTTGTTACATGCTTCCTGTTTCATAACCTTAAAGGGTTCCTGTCAGCTGTCTGCCTTATTACCGGTTATTTGCCTTCCTTGACCGGACCAGATCTTTTCATCTCAATAGTGGTGAAGTCTTCAAGGATCTCCTTGCGGTAATCCCGGCGGTACTTCAGCATACTTGAAATCTCGCTCTTCTTTCTCTGCATCAGGTATACTGCCCCAGATTTGATGGTCTGGCCCAGAATATAGGAATTCCCGAAATCGATCCTGCTCATGAGGGCATCGCCCTTGTTCTGCTGCGCCTTTTCATCCCTCGCACCCCAGGCATTGCCCGGGCAGGCAGATGTGGAAAACATCAGGAAAGTAATCACAATCATAATGCAGATAAGAATCTGTTTCATAGCACAAGCTCCATGATCACTGTTTTAAAACCCCAAACTGGAAATTGGGAAACCCCGCCATAGAGGCTGTCTTGATAACGTTGTTTATGGTTCGAAATGAAAGCCGTCTGTCACACAGAAAAAGGATCTGATTGCTCTTGGCCTCGCCTTTTCCGCCATGAAGAGTCTTTTCGCGGTAAGTGCATAGTTTCTGATACAGGTTAGAATCCTGTACATTTATCTGAGACAACCCGATAATCTTTCCATCTTCGATGCGGTCAACGATTTCATCACCAAGCCACAGTTTGTCCTGTGAAACCACAAGGCGCAGCGTATCACTGTAGTCTGTCTGAGCACTTGATTTTGGAAGCTGAATGTCCTTGTCAATCTTGATAGCCTGAATATCGTTGGAGAAGGAAAACAGCAGAAAGATGAGGATGATGGTGAACATATCCATCATCGAGGTGATCTGAAGTTTAGGCGGAATAAACTGCGTCCTGTTTCTTCTTGACCTTCCTAGCGCCACTACAACCTCCTACCCGACCTTTCCGGAGAGAACTACATTGGGAAAAAGTTCGCTCTCATCCGAGGACCTTGCCACATCCATTGTCCGGATGATGGTATCGTAAATGACATTGCTCTCAGGGATAATGATCAACGTGTCACTTGCAGGATATTGCGCCTTTATCCTGCGCAGGGAGGTAGAAAGAGCATCCATAGGGTATTCATCTGAATCGGTTACTGCAACCTGCTCTTCGAAGCTGTCGATAACCGAAGAATCGACCTCATCGGAAATAGCACTGAGATGAATCCCTTTCTCTTCCAACTCGACAATGACCGTGAGCTTGATATCGCTTTTCTCTTCCTGCAGAGATGATCCCTGAGCAAGTACAGGGACCGAGGTATTTATTGCGCGCAGATGAAAAAAACTCGCAGACATGAGCAGAAATGGGATCAGAACCAGAAACATGTTCATGATCGGCACCATGTCCAGATCGATTTCTTCTGACACCTTTTTTCGGCTGCGCAGACTGTTTTTCATTGCAAAGACCTTTCCTGCTTCAGTGATGAAAGCATGTTAAAAAGACTCAGCGCCTTTTCCTCCAGTTGATCGATAAGAAAATCCCCTCTGTTGTTGAGAATATAGAAGCCTGCCAGACAGGGGATTGCAACGATCAGCCCGAAGGCCGTAGTAAGCATTGCAACCGATATGCCGCTTGCAAGGATCTCCTGCTTAGCGGCCTCACTGGCCGAACTGACTCCCTGAAAAGCAGTAATGAGACCGACAATGGTTCCGAGCAGACCTAAAAGGGTCGAGATATTTGCAAACATGGTCAGCAGGTTAATCCTGGCCTTTACCCTCGGGATTTCCTGCATGATCCGTTCTTCCATGGCCCTCTCGATCTCCTTGTCTTTTTTGTCTGACTTTAACAGTCCGGCTTTCAGGATCCTGCCCATGGGATGATTCTCAATCTGCGAACATTCCTCAACAGCTGCATGAAAGTTCATCTTCTCCAAAGGGATCAGGATCTTTTGAAATGCCTTGTCCGTATCGAGTTTGAGGCGGAAATACAGAAAGCTTGCCCGTTCGCAAAACAAGGCAAAGGCGATAATAGATACGATTAAGATAACATACATAAACATTCCACCGTTATGAAAAAGTGATAACATGTAATTTCTCCTTTCCTAATAAGTACACTTGGAACGCAATAATCCTCTTGTTGATTGTTTCAAACTTCTTATATGGATTTTAAAACCTCTTCTAAAAATCTGTTAATCGTGCATTAATCAGCTTTATTACATTTAATAACTTCTATTATTCCTCCAATTGTAATTAATCACTATCATTGATCAGTTTCTGCTAGCACTTTGCATGCCACTTAACCAACTGATATACCTTATTGTTTTTATTTTAACGGACTATTCACCCATGATAACAAGCAGTTAATGGCCTATAGATTATTGTGCGATTTATTTTTAAACAGGGATATTAGGTTATATAATTGGTAAATTAATACTTTTTATGATCATCTGATTACATATTTAGATGATCCGGTTACAAAATTGTACACGCAGAATAAAACTGTGAGGTTGCAGCAGTGCTTTAAAACGACAATCTGGAACAGGGTGTCCGCTTCCTTAATGGAACATCCCAGGGAAGCGGACACAGCAGGTTTATTCGTAAACCTTTTCTTCTTCCTCGCCGGCATTAGCCGCATCCTGCTCGACATCACGCACGTCTTCCTTTGCAAGGACCTTGAAGTATTCCTTATACCACTCATTCTGGATGATAAGCTGCATGATCTCGTTTGTACCTACCCATATCATGGAAAGCCTGATATCCCGGACAATCCGTTCAAGAGGATATACATTTGTGTAGCCGATACCCCCTACTGCCTGCATGCACTTGTTGGCTATCTCCCAGGCAGATTCGGTTACAAACTTCTTGCTCTGCGAAACCATCCTGCGGATGCGTCCGGGATGCACGTTGCCGGAATCCACGGCAAGACAGGTGGAATACACCATAGAACGCGCTGCATCCAGCAGCAGCGCACAGTCTGCCACCTTGAAGCCTACGGCCTGGAACATCTGGATAGGCAGGCCGAAGGCCTTCCTCTTTGAGGTATACCGGGTTGCAATCTCCAGGGCAGGCCTTACAGAGCCGAGAGTCATGGCTGCAGTGCCCAGCCTCTCAGGAATCATCATGCGTACGAACACGTCGTATCCTCCATTAATACCCCCCAGGGCATAACGCTCAGGAACACGCACATCCCGAAGAACAAGCCTACCTGCGCCGCCTCCGCGGACCCCCATCAATCCGTAGATATATTTCGACTCAACCCCATCTGTTCTCGGCACCATGAATGCCGTCATACGCCTGTGCGGGGGGGCATCCGGGTCTGTCACCGCATATACGAGGAACCAGTCTGCCCCTTCTGCACCTACAATGAATCGCTTCTGACCGTTTATGATCCAGTCGTCGCCATCCTTCTTTGCATAGGTGGTGGCGCCAAAGAAATCAGATCCGCCGCGAGGCTCGGTGAGTCCTTCTGCGGCAAATGTCTCTCCTTTGAGAAGAGGTACTACCACCTTCTGCTTCAGTTCCTCACACCCGAACTCACAGATGGCCTCGCATACTATATCAGCACCTACACCCCACAGGCAGGCCAGAGAATAACTGGCAACACCGATCTCCTCGGCTACAATGCCATCTTCAACCCAGCCGAGCCCTCTGCCGCCGTATTCCTTAGGCAGTCTTATGCCCAGCAGATTTCTACCGCCTGCCTCCTGAAGATATTCGTGCGGGAATTGGATCTTTTCCGCATCCATATCAAGTATAAGCCGCTTTGGAACCCACTTTGTAAACGCCCGGGCCTCGTCTCGCAGGTTTTTCTGCTCCTGCGTCATGATGAAATCAAACATATGTGCCTCCCGTTATAACGATATGTTATATCTATTATCTATTTGTGTTATATTTTTGTCAAGCATATTTGATCTTGCATTTTTGCTCCACCTTAGGAAAGATACTGCATAGTGAAATGAATGAGAGGTTGATCTTCGAATGGGTTTTAAGGAGATAGGGAAAAAGATCCAGAAGGCCCGGGAGGAAAAGGGCATGACCCAGGTCGGCCTGTCCAAGGCCCTTGGTATAACACAGGCTGCCCTGTCAAACTATGAGCTGGGAAAACGCAGACTGTATCTTCATCAGATTGAGCAGATTGCAAATATGCTTGGCAAATCTCTGGATTTTTTTATCACAGAACAGCAAGTCTCTTCTTCGGTTCACAATGACAAAACTGACTACATCAGGGAAACCATCCTCGCCAGAATCCCGCATTTGAGCAATGACGATCTTTCTGCACTTGCTCAGTATCTGGATTTCCTTGAATGGAGGAGAGACCATGACTCAGAATGATAAAAAGAGACAGGATCTTGTCCTTGAGGCAAAACAGTTTGCCCGGGAAACAGGCCCCCGTTTGAAGGAATCGCCGGACCGGGTTGAATCTGCAAAAAAACTATATGGTGCATTTGCCAAGAAGAATTATCATGCCCTGTTGATACCCGAACATTGCGGCGGAACGGGCCTGGATTTTACCAGTGCCGGTATCATATATGAAACTCTGAGCTACCATCTGCCCGGATCTCTGCATGCCCCGCTTACCACTGCACACTGCGCAGAGATGATCAAAAGCGCCAATACGGATGTGCTCAAGGATACCTATCTATCGGAGATTGCCCGCGGGGGACTCGCGGTGGGATTTTGTCTCACTGAAAATGCCGCAGGTTCTGATATCGCCGCCATTACCACGAAAGCGAAAAAGACCCGGGAAGGCTATGTTATCAATGGAAAGAAGAGCATTGTTCTCAATCATGCTATAGCTTCATACCTCATTGTCTTTGCAACGACTTCTCCTGAAAAAGGCAGGGCCGGGATAAATGCCTTTATCATAAAACCCGAGACCCAGGGGGTGAAGATTTCAGCCCCGTACGAGGTGGATGGGCTTACCGGCGGTGTCATGGGAGAGGTTCTTTTCGATAAGGTCCCCGCCGGAAAACAGTGCCGGCTCGGAGAAGAAGGGAGCGGCTACTTTCTCCTGATGGAAACCCTCGATAAAGGAAGGCCACTGGTTGCTGCAAACTGTACAGGTTCAGCGAACAGGATTCTCGATATCATTGTTGCATATACCAAAGAACGCCAGCAGTTCCACAAGGACCTCTTCTCCTTTCAGGGGGTTTCCCTGCCGCTTGCAGAGTATGCAACAAGGCTTCATGCATCGAGACTGCTCTATCTCGATGCCCTGGAGCGTATAGATACCGGGCAATCTTTTTCCATGGAGGCCTCCATGGCAAAACTCTTCGCCGCTGAAACCCTTACCGATATCACCTCGTTCGGCATGGACATTCTCGGATACCGGGGCATTGTCGAATCTTCCGCAATAAAAAAGATTTTCCAGGAAGCCCAGCTGATGAAATCCATTGACGGTACTGCAAATGTACAGAAGATGGTAATCGCTTCACAGCTGTAGAGGCATGCAGTTACTTCTGGAATGTATTACTTGACTAATATTATATTTCGTGTAAGAACTATTCGACTAGATATGTTTCGTTCAGAAATAGACGTGCATCTAGTCAAAAAAAGAAGTGATGAATGACAAAAAAACTGCATAAAAAAGAACAAGGCCCCACAGAGATAGGGACGCCTGCCAATATTATTACTCCTGAGATAGGCGCTGCATTAATGGGGCTTACGGTAAGCAATACCGACACATCAGAGCCCCCTGCCCACACAGAAACTATACGTCGTGATTACGATTTGAGGATACTCATGGCCTTGCGGCGAATCATGCATTTTATCGATGCCTACTCCCGAAGACTCGCCGTGGAGCAGCATATAACCGGTCCTCAGTTGATCTGTCTTTACGCCATTGTTACCGACGGTCCGCTTACCCTTTCAGACCTCGGGAAACGGGTAAGTCTGAGCATGAGCACGGCAAACGGTATTGTAGACAGGCTCGAGAATAAACACCTTATCCTTAGAGAGAGAAAAGACAAAGACCGCCGCAAGGTACTGCTCACAGCAACACAGGCGGGTATTGCATTGGCATCAAAGGCTCCACTTCCTCTTCAGGACAGGCTGTCGCTAGCTATTGCCGAGCTTCCCGAACTTGAACAGGTCTCCATTGCCCTTTCTCTGGAAAGGATTGTGAAAATGATGGAAGAGAGGACATGATGAACAGATCCCTTTCTTCAATACACTGCGAACCAACAACAGGACCAGAAGCTCTGTTTCCCTGAATAACTTTCAAACAACTTATTGCCCCGCAGTGCTTATAAAAACCTGACAACACATATATCATCTCAAGAAAACAATATCTTAAATATTCATGGGAGAGAGGAACAATGGCCCATAAAATTGAAGTGAAAAACCTGTATAAGATCTTCGGCACACACCCGGAAAAGGCCCTTGGCCTGCTCAAGGAGGGCAGGACCAAAGACGAGATCCTCAATAAAACCGGGCAGGGCGTAGGCGTTGCAGATGTCTCTTTCCATGTCGACGAGGGAGAAATCCTCGTCATCATGGGGCTGTCCGGCTCCGGCAAATCAACCCTGGTCCGATGCCTCAACCGGCTGATAGAACCAAGCTATGGCCATATCCTGCTGGAGGGTAAAGATGTTACAAAGCTGAATAAAGAGGAGCTGCGCATCCTCAGACAGACCCGGTTCGGCATGGTGTTTCAACATTTTGCCCTTTTTCCCAGGCGGACAGTAATAAAGAATGTGGAATACGGGCTGGAGATCCAGAAGGTGGACCAGGCCGAAAGGCAGGAGCGTGCCCAAGCAGCCCTGGAACAGGTAGGGCTGAAGGGGTGGGAAAACTCTTATCCCTCCCAGTTGAGCGGCGGCATGCAGCAGAGGGTCGGCCTTGCCAGGGCACTAGCCCTGGACCCGGACATCATGCTTATGGACGAGGCCTTCAGTGCCTTGGACCCTCTCATCCGGAGAGACATGCAGGACGAGCTGTTAAAACTGCAGGAAAAGATGCACAAAACCATTATCTTTATCAGTCATGATCTTGATGAAGCACTCAAGCTTGGTGACAGAATCATCCTCATGAAAGACGGATATATCGTTCAGGAAGGGACTGCCGAGGAGATCCTGACAAATCCTGCCACGCGGTATGTAGAGAAGTTTGTCGAGGATGTGGATATTTCCAAGGTATTGACCGCGGAGACTATCATGAAAAACCCTATCGAGATTGCAAGCTACGCCCATGACGGTCCCAAGGCGGCACTCTGGAAAATGAACCAAGCCGGAATATCAAGCATCTTTGTGCAGCACAAGGGCAGACTCGAAGGGATCGTCACTGCCGAGGGTGCTGCAGCAGCTTTGAAAAACGGCGAAAAAGATCTTGCCGGCATTGTAATCAGAGATATTCATAAGGTTTCACCTGAAACCCCTGCAAACGATCTCTTTCCTATTCTGGCTGAAAACAGCACCCCTGTTGCCGTAGTTGACAAGGAAGAGCGCCTGCTGGGAGTTATCGTGAAAGGGTCCCTGCTTGCAGCCCTTTCAGAAGGAGCACTAGGCAATGGAACATCTTAGGATACCTATTGGGAAAACCATAGAACTCACAATAGATTTCATTACCGAACACTTTTCTTTCGCCACAAAGGCATTTGCTGATGTTACGGAAACCGGGATCAGCTTTTTAGTTGACACCATGATGTTTTTCCCGCCATGGGTCCTGATCTTCATTTTCGCTGCAATTGCCTTTTTCCTCAGCAGAAGAAAGAGTATTGCAGCCTTTACCGTTTTAGGCCTGGCCCTGATCTGGAATATGGGACTGTGGGCACCTACGGTCAGCACAATTGCCCTTGTTCTGATATCCACTCTGATAGCAATGCTCATCGGTCTTCCCTTGGGTATTCTATCTGCACTGAATTCCACGGCATACAGGATTATCATGCCTATCCTCGATGTAATGCAGACCATGCCGGCCTTTGTCTATCTGATACCGGCCATTCCGTTTTTCGGGCTCGGCCCAGTAGGTGCCATATTTTCAACCGTGATCTTTTCCATGCCGCCGGCTATCAGGCTTACCTGTCTCGGGATCAAACAGGTACCTGTCGAACTGGTCGAGGCGGCAGACTCATTCGGGAGCACAAGAAGCCAGAAACTGTTCAAGCTTCAGCTCCCCATGGCAACACCCACCATAATGGCCGGAATCAACCAGACCATCATGCTCGCGCTCTCCATGGTAGTAATCGCTGCCATGATCGGAGCAAAAGGGCTCGGAGGAGAGGTGTGGAAGGCCATTCAGAGGCTGGAACCGGATAAGGGATTCGAAGCAGGCATCGCCATTGTCATTGTAGCCATCATTCTTGACCGAATCATGCAGAAGGCCGGGGCGGGACAAAAGACGGCATAAACCTATCAAAAAAACTCTATGAGGGAGGAATTATGAGAAAAATATGTATCATCGTTATCATGGCAATCTTTATGATGATCACTTCTGCTGCTTCAGCATTTGCAGCAGATAAAAAGGTTGAGCTTGCTTATGTCGAGTGGTCATGCGCCACTGCAAGCATAAACGTGGTCAAGGCGGTACTGCAGGAAAGGATGGGCTATGACGTTGAAATTACGCCTGTTAGTGCTGCAGCAATGTACCAGGCAATTGCAACCGGAGATGTAGACGGGATGACCACTGCATGGCTGCCGATCACACACGCCCACTACATGGAAAAGATGAAAGGTAAGGTCGTGGATCTCGGAACGAACTGTGAGGGTGCCGCAGTAGGCCTGGTTGTGCCTGCCTATGTAACGATCGATTCAATTGCAGAGATGAAGGATTATGCCGACAAATTCAACGGTCAGATCACTGGCATCGATCCGGGCGCCGGGATCATGAGCATGACCGAAAAGGCAATCAAGGAGTATCAACTTGACGGATTTGAACTCATGGAAGGCTCCGGTGCCATCATGACAGCTGTATTAAAGGATAAGATCAAAAACAACGAGTGGGTTGTGGTAACCGGATGGACACCGCACTGGAAATTTGCCAGATGGGATCTTAAATACCTGAAGGACCCCAAAGGGATCTATGGCGGAACAGAAGAAATCCGTACAATAGTACGCAAAGGCCTCGACGAGGATATGCCCGAAGTATATACATTCCTCGACAACTTCCACTGGACACTTGCAGATATCGGCCAGGTAATGGGCTGGAACGCCGAAGGTGCCGACCCGTATGAATCAGCAAAAAAATGGGTTAAGGAAAATCCGGAAAAGGTGAATGCCTGGCTTAAATGATCATGCCGGTTCCTATACAGGCAGATGAGCTGATAAATCTCTGAAGATGTATTGCCATTCCAGGGGGAATCCACCTTAAAAATAGGAGGTTCTCCCTGGAATATCGATAAAATCACCATTATCATCGTCTTATTTCAACTATATAGACCTATATGCATACTTTATCCTTGACAGGGTATCGCTGGTTGAATTATATCATAACAATCTGAAAA
>JAFGTK010000114.1 GCA_016934135.1 Deltaproteobacteria bacterium
GATGTGGCTTCTTCGTTTTTGAGTTTTAAGAGGGACCCCCATGCTCGGAGTTGCCGACTTCAGCATTTCAAACAGCTAAATTGTTACAATTTTTTCCCAAAATCGAAAACGGTTATATTCTTGACGCTCAACTTTGAGGGGGTTTTCTATAACCTTGATGCACCATTCCTTTTTTAAATACGGCCGTTTTCGCAGAACTTCATTCTCAAAATATGCCGTATATTTATATTCTGACATAAACTAATGATAACTCACTCAAAATAATCTGTAAATCATTCTTTTTTCAAGGCCAACGATGCGGATCAGACGCGCGGCTTTTGAAGTGGGACGCTACTGAAGTCCTGATCCGAACTGATTCGGTCAAAGGCTTCAAATAAATCTGCCAATTCCAGAGCATCCATGTGGTCACCTGTGTTTTTGAGCATTTGTATTATTTGAATACAGAAGGCAATACGACTTGAAGTCTGCATATGCCTTACGGTTCAGCCGGAGATTGTTCCTGTATGAAAAATTGCCCACCAGGCTGATCAGCGGTTTTCGGCGTTGCCACATGCTGCTCCACACCCTGCGCAGCATGCGCTGCATGGAATAGAAGTCCCGGTCGCAGGAGATCATTTCTTCGATACTGCCCTCCAGGGACAGATGCTTATACCGGGCCACCGGGAAGGTCAGCGTGTAATATTTCCAGTCCTCCGGGAACGTATCCAAGGCGATGCGGTCCTCCGATTTCATCTGGTTCCACAGGCGCGTGCCGGGCAGAGGAGTCAGAAACAGCGCGTTGAGATTGTCCACGCCGTACTGGATGGCCACCTTGGCGATACGTTTGCCGATGCCCGGTTCGTCGATGTCCAGACCGATGATAAAGGAACCCGCGACCAGTATGCCGTGCCGTTGTATGCGCCGCACCGAGGCACCAAAGTCCCGGCCCTTCAGAAGGTTGAATTTCTTGCCGAGTTCCAGAAGCCCTTCCGGCGTGGGGGATTCAAAGCCGATAAAGACACCATTACACCCGGCCTTCGCAGCCAACACCAGGAGCTCTTCATCGTCGGCGAAGTTAATGCTGGCTTGTGCAACCCATTGCTTTCCCAGGTTCGCCTGTGCCATGGCACGGAACAGGTCCTTGGCACGGGCGACGTGTTCCTGGCTCGTGCCGATGAGGTTGTCGTCCACCACCAGCACGTGCTTTTCACGAATCACCTGGAATTCCCGCACCACATCTGCAATGGGTCGCTGCCGGTAGCGGGCCCCGTTGAAGGCCGTCACGCTGCAAAAGCTGCAGTTCAATGGACAGCCTCGCGTGGTCTGAATGGCACCGCAGGCATATCCCGTTGCCAGCAAATCATGACGGGCAATGGGCACATCGATTATCTCGGCAAGCCCTCCGTCATACCGGCACTTCAGTCCACCATGCCGTGCGTCTTCCAGGACCTGCGGCCAGATGCCCTCCGCCTCCCCCGTGACCACCGAGTCCGCACGCTCCATGACCTCGTCCAGGCACATGGTTGCGTGAATGCCGCCCATGACAACAGGGACTCCGAGGCGCCGGAAGTGAGCGGCCACTTCATAGGCGCGGTTCACCTGGGAGGTGAACGCGGTAATGCCCACCAGGTCCGGCCGGGGCATGGCCGAATAGTCCGGCGCGCCGAGGTTCTCGTCCACGATCGAGATTTCCCACTCCGGCGGGGTCAAGCCAGCAAGAACCATAAGGCTGAGCGGTTTCCACACGCGGTAGCGGTTCCAGCGGCTCTCCTTGACGTTGACGATGCTGACAAGCGGGTTGGATGGGTTGATCAGATATAATCGCATGGCGTGCAGTTACTCCTGGACAGGGATTTCATTTGTGTTCGTCTCTTTTTTACGTATTTTCCCCTGTCTTAGAAAATAAAGGGTTAGCACTTTTAGGTTTACTCCTCGCAGCTAACCGGTGTTGAACTCGGAGTCATCGCTATAGGCTGAGAACGTCTTCAGGCTCTTATCAACCGCTCTTTTGGCGAAAATCCCGACCGCTGTGTAGAGGAAGTCCAATCTTGCCAGATGCCTGAAAATATACTTCCACGAATAAAAACGACCCATCGCCCTGAGGGTCTCAATCTGCAGGGTAGCCGGTGACATGAGCCGGGGCTTGAACACTGCATGCTGGACATCATATTTACTCCAGTCCGTATGGAGAAGTCTCCCGCTCTTCATCATATCGTTAAAGAGCGGTGTCCCCGGTAGCGGTGTAAGAATCATGATTTGCACAGTGTCTATACCAAGGCCTTCTGCAAAATCAATAGTCTCGTGGATAGTCTCGACGTCATCGGTTTCCGCCCCCAGGACGAACATTCCGTGGATGTGAATGCCGTGATATCTGACCATATTGATGCAGGAAATGATATCCTCCAGGTCCTGTTTTTTATTATACTCTTCAAGCGTCCGGGGATTGATGGATTCAAACCCGATAAACAAAGTATGGCAGCCCGAATCAGCCATCAGGCGGAGAAGTTCCGGGTCCCCGGCTACATCTGTCCTCACCTGCGCAGACCATCGCGTCTTAATTTTCTCAGCAATCATTCCCCTGAGAATTTCTTTAGTCCTCATTTTATTGGCAGCAAAGTTATCGTCGACAATGAACTTCGTCGCCTTGGATACTGATACTGCATATTTCAATTCCTCAAGCGTGGCCTCAACGCATTTGGAACGGTATCTCCTTCCGAACATTCCGATGACAGAGCAGAACCTACAATTATAGGGGCAACCCCTCGATGTCGAAATCGGATAGGTATTCGATGGGGTCCAGTTATGAACAAGGGAGAAGTCAGGCCTGGGGAGGCTGTCAAGGTCTTCGATAAATTCTCTGGTGGGGTTGTGAACATTTTCCCCGTCCCCGTCCCTGTACGAGAGACCTTTGATGTCCCTTAGTGCCGGGAATCCCTTGTCCATGTACTCAAGTAGTTCGATAAGGGAATGCTCTCCTTCCCCTCGTATGACAAAGTCGGCATATTCCAGCGCCTCATCGGGGAGAAACGTAGGATGTACCCCGCCCATAACCACTTGTATATTCAGGGCTCTCAATTGTTTCCCCATTCTATACGCCTTAATCGCTGTGGAGGTTACGGTCGAGATGCAGACGAGGTCCGAGCTCTCAATGAATGACCAGTCAGGCGCAGCAAGGTCCTCAATAAATGTCTTTACTTTGTATCCTCTTTCTCTGAGGATCGTAGAAAGTAACACAGCGCCAAGGCGCGGAATGGGAAATCTGCTGAAGATATGCAGACCAGGTGCGCCCGGCTCGATAAATGATATTTTTCTCGTTCCCACAGCTTTTATTTCCTCATGATAAGATACATAATATAACAGGCGTTCAGTAATGCAGGCTGATCGTCAGATCCACGGTTCCCGCGCTGTTTATGATGTTCAGAACCTTCACGTGAATGCCGGGGCAGAATGATGATTGGGCTAAGGCGGCTGCGGGAAAACTCGCAAGCACCAGCACTGCAAACCATGCAATGCACAGAACTCTCATGAGGACGCCCTTCTGCGGATCCTTGACCGTGCCGGCCACCGCGGACTTTGGATTGATTGACTCATTCATGATTCTCCTCGCAAATTTGAGCTCTGTAGCCTGAGGCGACCTTGTCAGGCCGTTGATCTTTGTCGATCTTCTTCCAAGAAATAAGCAAACTCCCCACCCACAAAGAGAATCGTCGAAGAATAATACACCCACAAAACGAAAATGACCAAGGTGCTTAATGAGCCGTAAAAAATAGAGTACGCGGCGAGATGGACGATAAACAAGCCGCAAAGATGTTTGGCCAGTTCCCAGAGAAGGCTCGCAAAGATTGCCGCCTGGAAGGCGACTGTGAAGTGGACCTTCTTCTTTGTTATAATTCTGTAAATCAAAACAAACATGCAATAGCTGAGAAAGAAAGGGAGCAGGTATTTCAGGATCCATTGAATCGTCGGCCCTATCGCC
>JAFGTK010000115.1 GCA_016934135.1 Deltaproteobacteria bacterium
GATATAATGATCTTTGGAGTTTGGAAAGGGAAAAAACAGGAGATCAGAACCGGTATGCTACGGAAGCACATACCGAGTATCCGGAGAAATCTATGTAATCATGATTCGTGTCGACGGTTTGCGTAAGCGGTGCTTCGTAGTCAAAGCTTATATCCCGGTAAAACATCTCTGCACCGAACTCAAGATTGGATCTTGAGACAATGATCCCATAGCCGTATTCCCACCCGTAGGTGTTTTTAAACCTGCCGGGCATGTTGGTGCAGTCGAGCCTTCCGTATACTGCCGCACAGCGCACATAAGGCTTCACCGACTGTTTTGTGGGGAAGATGAACCTGGGCCCGGCTGACAGGAAGAAAAGATCCGTATCCCTGTTCACAAAGAACTGTCCGGCATAAAGGTCGAGCCTCAGGAATGAAGCTATCTTAAATGACGGGTTGATAGCCAGCACGGTAGAGTTTCTGCCGGTGAGGGTGAGTATCTCCTGGCCCAGATCCCCGGTTGCTACAAGGACAAAGTCTTCCGAAGTGCCTGACACATATGATCCTGCGTTCAGCGAGATGCCAAGAAAATCCTCAGGCCATTTGATGTGTCCGTCCGATCCTTTGCTTTCTCTTATCTGCGTTCCTGGTTTATCAGGCCTGCTCGCGGGATCTGCCGAAGGGTTATCGACTACGCTTACGGTTATGGAATCGGATGCCATTTCTCCGTCACGGTCTGTAACAAGATATGCAACCTCATAGGTGCCTGCACAGTCGAAGGTAAAGGGGCCCTGCTCATATCTGATGTAGCGCATCTGGTTGCCGGAGAATACCCACTGGCTGAGAAACGGCCGGTTGCCGTCTGTTACTGATCCCGAGAAGATTTCGGGTCTGCCTGCATGGATAACGGTGTTTGCCCCGGGGCTTTCTATCTTTGGCACAGGGGGTGAATCCGCATTTTTATCCAGGTAGAAATCAATGGTCATGGTGCTGCCTGTTTGATCTATGGAGTACAGGACGCCGGTGATACCTGCCATATAAAACACAAACCGGGTTTTGTCGGGGTGATCTCTTTCCACGTACACCTTTTCGATCAGGTCTGAGGTGCTCCTGTAGAGATCATTGCCATGAAACCGTGCGCCGGTAAGATCGACAATGAGTCTTGGAGGGTTGAACAGATCAAAGGTTTTGTAGCTGTTCAGGCTGCCCTCTGCAGTGATCCTGATTGTGGTACTGTCTTCGGCGTCTCTCTGCGAAAGACCTGTGATTGTTATTGCCCCCATGCTGCTGCCATCTTCCATGGTTATTGCTTCATCATTGCAGCATCCGGCAGCGGGGTAAAAGAATATGGCTGAGACGATCGAAGCGGCAAGGTATGATACTCTGAGAAATGCCCTTATGCGGAATAAGGCTGTGTGCAGGGGTTCTTTTTGTGTCTGTTTGTGGCTGGGTCCTGATATAATCATGAGGTATTCTATCGGGATTGTCCCTGGAAAATGTTAGCGCTGCAACCGGGAAACTGAGCCATTGCAAGCAGGATAAATATCTTTTATGCTTCATGGATTATGTTTATCCCGACTACGCGAGCAGAGATGGATGCACTGAGATGGGACAGCCTCGATATCATTCTGGTGACCGGCGACAGCTATATCGACCACCCGAACATCGGTGTGTCTGTCATCGGGCACGTACTCATGGATGCAGGATTCAAGGTGGGGATAATCGCGCAGCCGGATACGGGTTCCGACAGGGATATCGCGCGGCTGGGCCGGCCCAGTCTGTTCTGGGGGGTAACCGGCGGCAGCATAGACTCCATGGTTGCCAACTATACCACTGCAGGTAGGAGGAGAAAGAGCGACGACTATACACCGGGAGGCATAAACAATGCCCGGCCCGACAGGGCGGTAATCGCCTATGCAAACCTGATCAGGCGGTTTTTCAAGGATACCTGCCCTATTGTCCTGGGCGGGGTAGAGGCAAGCCTCAGGCGTATAGCGCATTTTGATTTCTGGACAGAGACTGTCCGCAGATCGATCCTGTTTGATGCCAAGGCGGATATCCTTGTGTACGGCATGGGTGAAAGGGCTGTGATCGAACTGGCAGAATGCCTGAGTGTGAAGCAGGATTATCGGGCTATAAAGGGGATATGCTATATAGCAGGGGAAAAGCCTGTTACCTGTATCGAACTCCCTGCGTATGAGGTTGTATCCAAAGATAATCAGGCATTTATCGAGATGTTTCTCAGCTTCTACCAGAACAGCGAATATCCTTCAGCCGGTGCGCTGTGCCAGCGCCATGCAGACCGCTATCTGGTGCATAATCCGCCCCAGCCGCCTGTAACAGGCAGGGATCTCGACCGTGTCTATGAGATGGATTATGAACGCGACCAGCACCCGTTTTATGAGCAAAAGGGTATGGTAAAAGCCCTGGAGACAATACGTTTTTCCCTTACTACACACAGGGGCTGTTTCGGAGGATGCTCGTTCTGTTCGATCGCACCCCACCAGGGCAGGATGGTAAGCTCGCGTTCAGCACAATCTGTCATCAAAGAGGCAGAACATCTTGCCAGGCACCCTCTTTTCAAGGGTATTATAGCCGATGTGGGCGGTCCTACCGCCAACATGTACGGCATGCAGTGCGAAAAGGCGGGAGTAAAAGGGATGTGCAGGGGCAGTGCATGCCTGTTTCCGGATGTATGTGAGAATATGAATGTCGACCACGGCCCCCAGATTGCCCTGCTGAAAAGGCTCAGACACCTCCCCGGGGTAAAGAGGGTTTTTGTGGCATCCGGCATCCGCCACGACCTGATAATGGCAGACACTGAACACGGAGAGAGCTACCTAAAAGAACTTGTCATGCATCATATCTCCGGGCAGATGAAGATTGCCCCGGAACACACCCGGGATCATGTGCTGCAATGCATGGGTAAGCCCGGTGCAGGTACTCTGGTCGCATTTAAGGATCTGTTTTATCAGCTTAACCGTGCTGCCGGGAAAAGGCAGTTCCTTACCTATTACCTGATTGCAGCCCATCCGGGCTGCACCCTTGATGACATGAAACAGCTCAAGACCTTTGCCTCGAAAGAACTGCGGACAAATCCGGAACAGGTACAGATCTTTACCCCTCTGCCCTCGACAATCTCCGGGGTAATGTACTATACGCAGACAGACCCCTTTACCGGCAGAGCGCTCTTTGTGGAAAAGGACAGGGCAAAAAGACAGCAGCAAAAGGATATTATCGTCGCAAAGAAGCGGATTGGGAAAAGCCGCGTACGGAGATAACCATGGATCAGGAAGAGAAGAAGAGTAAATCACAGGTCAAGCGGGAGATGCACGCACTGGAGAAACTGGGCGAACAGCTCACCAAACTCCCTGACGGAAAGATCAAGAGCCTGGGCCTGCCCGAAGAACTCATAGAGGCGATCCGCTTTGCCAGGACCATTATGACCCGTGGGGCTGGGAAAAGACAGCGCCAGTATATCGGAAGGCTCATGCGCGGTGTGGACCCGCAACCCATCGAAATGGCCCTTGCCGAGATCCATGGAGAACACAGTGACTCAACAGAGCGCTTCAAGGAACTGGAACGCCTTCGTGACGGCCTTGTTGAAGACGACCCCAGGATTTTTGAAGAGGTCCTGGAAAGATATCCTCACATCGAGCGCCAGCGGCTCATGCAGCTGGTGCGCGGTGCACGCAGGGAAAGAGAACTCGATAAACCGCCTAAATCATACCGTGTCCTGTTTGCCTATCTGCGTGAATGCTCGGAAGCAGAAGACCCGGAAGCAGCCCTTTCATAGCCCGGATTAGGCGCGGATTCTGCGGGGATGAAGCACGAGCCTTGTAGGGCCCGATGCCCTCATCGGGCCGCATTAGTAGGGATGAGGTATTCAGAATTGTTTTTTCCCCTAGCCATGTTCCCGTGAGGCGGACCGTTCGGGGAACGGTCCCTACCGTGATTGTAGCAGGATATCATGGCTGTTTTATCTGTCTCAACTAAAGAAAGGTGTGTGGATTAAGCACGGATTCCACGTGGATCGATAACGAGCCTTGTAGGGCCCGATGCCCTCATCGGGCCGTATTTCCAAGGATGAGGTATTTAGATCTCCGGTCATGTTTCTGGGAGGCGGACCGTTCGGGGAACGGTCCCTACCTTGATTGTTCCAGGATGTCATGTTTGTTTTATCAATCTCAACTGAAACTGCATATTCTATATGGTCGATCGTTTGTTTCCTTAGGAGATGAATTTCCCGCTGGACACCCCTGTATAATTCGTGTAAACGCATGTCGATTCACGGGGGCGTAGTTAAGACGGTTATAACGCCGGCCTGTCACGCCGGAGGTCGCGAGTTCGAGTCTCGTCGCTCCCGCCATTTCGAAGAAGAAACCCGGCCAGGCACATGAGCTTTGGCCGGGTTTTATTTTATATCTTGCATCAATGATGGAACAAACCCTGTAGGAGCGGCTTCAGCCGCGACCTGGGCAGGTCGTTGATACAATATGGGTTTAAATCTTTGTGCAAATACTTCCGGATAACCCGGTTTGATCCCCTAAAATGTATTCGCTAAAAGATTTTCCTTATATCCCTATAAGACTCAGTGGCTGTCATAAGAAAAAGGGTCTTGCTTTTCAGATAAGAAGTATTCAATAAAATATAACCCAGATATTTATGAGTGAGAGGGATAAGAATGCCTATATATGAATTCTATTGTAAAAAGTGCAATACGATCTACAACTTTTTTTCCAGGAGCGTAAATACAGACAAGATCCCGAACTGTCCGAAATGCGGAAAAGTAAAACTGAAAAAAAAGGTCTCGATCTTTGCTGCCATCTCCGGCCGTAAGGAAGAGGATTTCGACAGCGGTATGCCCGATATCGACGAGTCCAGGATGGAAAAGGCCATGGCCATGCTGGCAGGCGAGGCAGGCAGGATCAACGAGGATGATCCCCGTGCCGCAGCCCAGCTTATGAGAAAGCTTTCCGAGGCCACCGGTCTGAAGATGGGCGAAGGAATGGAAGAGGCGCTGAGCCGCATGGAGCGCGGGGAAGACCCGGACAAAATAGAGGAAGAGATGGGGGATCTGCTCGAAGGTGAAGAACCCTTTATCATTGAATCAAAATCAACGGCCGGAAAAAGCAAGCCGAAACCCAAGGTAGACGAAACACTATATGAGCTTTGATGGAGAAAGGTACAGGAAGATTGGGAATTTCGAATTTCGAATTTGGAATTTGGAAAAAAATTATCCTATGCAAAGTACTGGTTGAAGACAGGAGTAATGGAGTATTGGTGAGCGAAGCCTGTTACCTGTCCTGACCTGTTCAACTGTTCAAC
>JAFGTK010000116.1 GCA_016934135.1 Deltaproteobacteria bacterium
GAAACAGGATTTGAAAAAGATAGAAAAACTCTATGATTCACTGGCAAAAGAATATGCAGAGACATTCTCTGATGAACATGAAAAGAAACCGAAAGACCGGGAAATGCTCATCAGATTCTCGCAGGAAACCAGGGGAAGAAGGCCTGTCTGGGATTTCGGATGCGGGCCCGGCCAGACCGCAGGATACCTGAAAAACCTGGGTATTGAAATATCGGGGCTGGACCTCTCGGAAAAAATACTCGAACAGGCAAGATCGATTCACCCGGATATACCCTTCCAGAAGGGTAATATCCTTGAGCTCGAATTTGAAAACAACTCCATAGCCGGTGTTGTGGCTTTCTACGCCATTGTTCACTTTACTCAGGAACAGGCAGAGAAAGCATTGCGCGAAATATTACGTGTATTGCGGCCGGAAGGGATATTCCTTTTCACATACCACATCGGCGACGAGGCTATTCACATAGAAGAGTTTCTCGGCAAGAGAATCGATATAGATTTCATGTTCTTCACTACAGATTTTATTACCGGCTGTCTCAAGAAGACCGGGTTTGAAAATATAGAGGTGATAGAAAGAGAACCATATCCCGGCATGGAATATGAAAGCCGCAGGGCCTATGTGTTTGCAAGGAAGCCTAAAGGACGAAAATCACCCTGATGTGTATGTCGGGAATGAAGTTATTATTTAAAGATCGATATCTCCCCTGAGAATCCCTTTATTGACTCGCGCCGTATACTTGTGAGAAACTTCAGTGTCCTGTAAAGTCGACTGTAAGAACCAGAAAGGGCGGAGTAATATGATAAAAATACTGGCTGCAATCTTGTTTTTATCAACAATGTTTTTACCCATAGGGTGTTCGGTCACTAATAAAAAACAGGGTCTATCTGCCGGAGATGAAACCATCAAGACCGTTGTAGACAGGCTCATAGCCGGCGCGGAAACCGACGAACAAAAGATAGAGAAGATTTTTTATTTTGTACGTGATGAAATCAAATTCGGGTGGGTGTATCCGCAGGAAATCCCTGCGGAAGAGGTATTGAGAAACTCAAAAGGTGTCTGCATGCAGAAAACAAACCTTCTCGTGGCAATGGCACGTGAAGCAGGGTTAAAGGCCCGATTTCATTTTATGTATGTACACAAGAACGCATTGGAGGATTTCCTGCCTGAATATGCCTACGATAAGTGGGTGGATCCATTTCCGCATACATTCCCCGAAGTATTCCTGAACGGCAAATGGATCTCCATGGAGCCGACAATTGACCGGGAGCTGCATGATATCTGCATCAAGAAAAAGATCAATTTCGGCAGATACGAAAACATAGTTAAAAAGGTGTCGATCGAGTTCTCAGCCGATGGCGTAAAAGGGCATCAGCAGTACTGGCATGCCGAAGGAAAAGATTCATTCTATGGGGATGACCTGTCTAAATTCTCGGAATATTTGCACAAGAATATCCCATGGTACAAAAGGATGATGCAGCCGCTGATTTTCATACAGGCTGATAAAATCATGGATCGGATGAGGAAGGATCAGTGTCCAGACGCATAACGGATCATATACGCATGAAATTTATATCCACACAAAAACCCGGATGGATTCCAGCTTATTTACCGGGGCAGGACCTTTTAAAGGCCCGGGAATGTAACTCATCAGTCATTCAGGAAAAGGAGAAGACATGAAAGAGAAGAAAGGGATCGGCATAATCATATGTGACCGCTACCGCAGATGCGCAGGCGGAAAGTGCTTGAGATCATTGCGAAACAGAGAAGGTGCATTCAGCAGATACAGCGATACAGAGGTTGAACTTGTCGGGTACACTACCTGCGATGGCTGCCCCGGCGGCAATGTCGAATATGCTGTTGAGGAAATGAAGAAGAACGGGGCACAGGTGATTCATCTTGCCACAGGGCTGGTTGTAGGGTATCCGCCATGCCCCTACATCACGTATTTTCATGATTTCATCACAACCAAATATGGCCTTGAAGTCGTCTACGGCACTCATCCCATACCTCAGAAATACCTCAACATGCACAGTCAGCTTGGAACATGGGATAAACCCGAATGGAAAAAGATCATTGAACCGACCATGGCTGACGGGGAAACACGTTTATCATATGACTAGCGCTGACACTAGCACGGCAATGTTCGGGATGACGTGCCGGAATCAGGGAACAAAGGCTGAAAGCAGGCCTTCTCAAAAAGGCGGCACGGTTATAATCTCCTGTCGCGCCGGTTAATCCATCAGATAAGGTCAGAGACGATTGGAAACATTTACAAGTCCAAAGGAATTCACTGCAGATCCAAGGTATCATAAAAACCGCCAGAATATACTGAAAACCCTTGATCTTCGTGCCATCGACCCGCCTGTTGCGGAACTCATTGAAGGCTTTGCCCTGCTCCCTCAGTGCTTCACCCTTCAATGCTGCTACGGGCACTTTCTATGCCATCCCGGGCAGGACACGCACAATCTTGAGAGGCTACCGGACAGGTTTGAGGGCAAGGTCACCTATAGAATCGCATATATGGCCTTCTGTCTCGAAAACTCTCAGCAGGGCCGAAAATTGCGAGAGTCTCTCGAACATGTTCAGCTGCTTGATCCGGATTATGTGCAGTTCGGATGTGCAGACTGGTTCTGGGAGAGGTACTGCAATTCTTACATTCTCCAGGTGGAGCCTGTTCGGCACAGGAGAAAGGACCAGATCGTTATAGATCACCAGGAGGCACTGCACATTGAGAAGATCAGAGACCTTTTTTTCATCAGGCTCAAGGAGATCCTTGAGATGTGTCCAGGCAGGAATGGTTCAGGCTGACCAGGGCATCCAGACAGTATATGCACACTTAAAACCGGCAAGGATGATTCATGCCCGATATAGTTGCGGTTGATACAGCATATTCTGCAGACAAGGCAGTTACAGCAGGCGTCCTCGTACATGTCTGGGACCAGGCCCTGCCCGAAGATGCGTTTATATCGGAAACAGCCGCTGCGTCTGAATACATATCAGGACAATTCTACAAACGGGAACTGCCCTGCATCCTGAACTTCCTGAAAGAGGTTTCATGGAGGCCTGACATTATCATCATCGACGGATATGTCTTTCTCGCAGAGAACACAAAAGGGCTGGGTCAGCACCTGTACGAAGAGATGGAAAAGACCATCCCTGTTATCGGTGTTGCAAAGAGACCTTTTGCCGGCAATACAACAGCTTTACCCGTTTACCGTGGTTTATCAAAAAGACCCCTTTATGTCACTGCTGCAGGTATTTCTCTGCTGGAAGCAGCACAGCATATCAAAAGCATGTACGGCAATTACAGGATTCCGGTTATACTCAAGGCAGTGGACAACTTATCGAAGAATCCGGGCCTGCTTAGTACATACACAAGGAGATAGAGACTGCCCTTCAGCGCCTGCAATGTCTTATTCAGCTTGATATCGCGCAGAAGCCTATATAGTATGGGACTCGAATTTATGAGACAGGGCATGAACACCATGGGAACATAAACTTGGCCAATGCTTATATAATTATTCTGCTGATAATCAATGCCGCTGGCTGGTACTATGATTGAAGGGGTTTCATGAAGACACCATATGACCTTGCAATAATCGGGGCCGGCCCTGCCGGCATGATGGCTGCGGTACGCGCATCACAGTGCGGGGTAAAGGTCGTTGTGCTGGAGAAGAACCGCACCCCGGGTATCAAACTGCTGATGACCGGCAAGGACCGTTGCAACATAACGAATGCACAGACAGACCCTCTTAAGTTTGCCGATCATTTCGGAAAGAACGGCAAATTCCTCCTCAGTGCACTGTATTGTTTCGGCGTGGAGGAGACTCTCCGGTTCTTTAATGAAAACACAGTACAAACAAAAGTTGAACGGGGCGGCCGGGTATTCCCGGAAAGCGACCAGGCAAAAGATGTGCAGGAGCTGTTTCTAAGGCTCTTGAAGGAACATGGCATCGTGCTGCTTTGCAATTCAAAAGTTAAGACAATTGTACACCGGCAAAACGCAATAGAGAAGATCGTTCTCGATAATGATAAAGAGATCATAGCCAGGAATTACCTCATCAGCACAGGCGGGCTGTCCTACCCGAGAACAGGCTCCACAGGCGACGGATATACCTGGGCCAAGCAACTGGGACATACCGTAATAAAACCGCAACCCTCACTCACCCCGGTCCTGGTAAAGGAGCCATGGGTTAAAGAACTGGAAGGTTTAAGCCTGAAAAACGTATCCATCAGCGTGTATCAGGATAACAAAAAAAAGGATGAACGATTCGGAGAGGCCTTGTTCACAGATTCCGGTCTGAGCGGGCCGATCATCCTGGACATGAGCAAATCCATAGGAAATCTGCTGGCTCTCGGACAGGCAAAGCTGTTCATAGATTTCAAGCCCGCACTTGACTTCAATGTGCTGGACAAAAGACTGCTGCGGGATTTTGAAGAGAACAAAAACAAGGCAATCAAGAATATTCTTCCCGGTCTGCTTCCGAAGAAACTTATCCCTGTGATCATCTCCCTTGCACAGATCGACCCCGAGAAAAAGGGCAACTCCATTACAAAGGACGACCGCAAAAGGCTGCGCCTGCTGTTAAAGGAATTCCCGCTTACCGTAAAGTCTCTCCTCGGATTCAACAAGGCAATCATTACTTCAGGAGGCATATCATTGAAAGAGATCGACCCGAAAACAATGCGATCGCGGATTATACGGAATCTATTCTTTGCAGGAGAGATTATCGATCTCGACGGACCTACAGGCGGATATAACCTGCAGGTCTGCTGGAGCACCGGATATCTTGCCGGAGAACAGGCAGCACGTGCAGGCGGGTGAGTAGCTTATGAGAACAATGCATTATCAATCCATTAATAAGGGCTCGAAAGATTCAACCATCAATCGTATAAAAAAACCGTCAGGGGAACATGTATATTTCTGCCTGCGCAGCAGCGCCTTCGGACCTTTAGCGGTTGTCTGGTCGTACATCGAGGGGCACGCGAGCATCAGCCGGGTTCTTATAACCGGCAGCCGGGGGAGCATTCATAAACAGCTGCAGGCAGCATATACAAACGCAGAACAGAGTTCGTGCTCTGAGATCGATATGACAGCCGACCGGATAGAGGCATTCTTAAGCGGTGAAGATATCCGGTTTACCATCGATCTGCTCCGTTTCGATCTCTGTTCGGATTTTCAGCAGAAGGTTCTGCGTGCCGAACACCGGATTCCACGTGGAAGCATAAGCACCTATAAGAAACTCGCAGAGATTATCGGCAATCCCGGAGGTGTAAGGGCTGTAGGTTCGGCATTGTCCAACAATCCTTTCCCGATAATCATCCCATGTCACAGGGTTATCCGGACAGACGGGACACTCGGGGGATATCAGGGAGGCTGCGAGATGAAAAAAACTCTCCTTGAGATGGAAGGAATCCGGTTCGACAGCAACGGCAGGGTGGTTTTCTTTTGATGTTATCATCCCTGTTTAATGGCTGCCGTTGATGGCTTTGGCAATATATCGGATATAAACGGCTGCCCACTGCAGGGTACATCGCTTGAGCAGAAAAGGGGATTTATGAAGACATTATGGCTTATTGTGTTTGGAGGTTTTTTCGTCTGGTCGGCAATCGGACCCAAAGATTATTTCACCTGGTTTCTGGAGGTGATGCCTGCAATAATAGGGATTATAATACTGGGCCTGACTTATAAAAAGTTCCCCCTTACCAGACTGGTCTACATTCTTATTCTCATCCACTGCATCATCCTCATGGTCGGCGGACATTATACCTATGCAGAGGTGCCTTTATTCGACTGGATAAGGGATGTCTTTGGAGGCCAGCGGAACAACTACGACAAAGTGGGACATCTTGCACAGGGCTTTATCCCGGGTATTGTTGCACGGGAGATCATCATCCGCAAATCAATTATCCACGGAAAGGCCTGTCTCAATTTCTTCATAGTATGCTTCTGCCTTGCCGTAAGTGCATTCTACGAGCTGATCGAATGGTGGGTGGCAATATTATCAGGGGAGTCTGCAGAAGCATTCCTCGGCACGCAGGGATATGTCTGGGATACCCAGTCCGATATGGCATTGGCCCTTATGGGAGCAGTCCTCGCCTTGACACTGCTCGGAAGATATCATGATCATCAGCTCAACGCATCAGGATATCTGCCTGAGAATACCTTCAGATAATCAATTGCCGTATAATAATACTTGCAAAATATATACGGTCTTTACTAACATTGCGGATCTGTGCCGGGATGAGAAGGTTATTTTTATAAAGTCTCCTGCACAGAGGCATGAATGGATTTCATGAAAAGAGGAGTTATATGATAAAGACCATCGCAATTCTGGAAGGAGACGGCATCGGACCCGAGATCGTACGGGAAGCAGTGAAGGTGCTGCATGCCATAGAATCGAAATATTCTCATCAGTTCAATCTTAAATATGCACCGTTTGGTGCCCAGGCATATTTTACCGAAGGATCGCCGTTTCCTGAAAAAACCCGGGATATCTGCGACGAGGCCGATACAATCATCAAAGGGCCTGTCGGGCTTGCCATCGAAAAGATGAATGCCATTCCTCAGCAGTTCCGGCCGGAGATCGGGGCCATACTGCCCCTGAGAAAGCGTTATGATACCTTTGCCAATTTCCGCCCGGTGAGGCTTCCAAAGCCCCTTGCATCCTTTTCTCCCCTGAGAGATGAAGTGATCGGCGAAGGGATCGATATCCTCATGATCCGGGAACTGGTGGGCGGCATCTACTTCGGAAACAAGACAGAGGGCATATCAACAGGCATGAACTACGCAATGGACGAATGCACTTATACCGAGGAACAGATCAGGCGGGTAGCTGTTGTGGCCTTTGAAGAGGCCAGGTCGAAAAAGGCACTGCTTACCAATATTCACAAGGCAAACATACTTGCCACCTCGCGTTTCTGGGAAGAAGTGGTTGAAGATGTCGCCAGGGCATATCCGGATGTGCCCTATCGATCCATGCTGGTGGATAATGCGGCATTTCAGCTCGTGAAAAATCCTTCTCAGTTCAACGGTGTTGTATTGCTCGAAAACATGCAGGGAGATATCCTTACAGACCAGGCAGGAGGGATATTGGGTTCACTCGGCCTGATGCCTTCGGCATGTATGGGGCCTGTCAAGAGCTATGTCGAGGCTGCCCACGGATCAGCCCCTGATATTGCCGGCAAGAATATCGCAAATCCATACTCCATGATCGGGAGCCTTGCATTTCTTTTTGAAAAATGTCTGCATCTGCCGCAGGAATCCAATGAGATCTGGAATGCATTGTTCAGTGTATTTGCCAGAGGCTACACCACAACAGAGCTTGCAAGCGCCGGTTCGGATACAAAGAAGGTCCTTTCCACTTCCGATTTCGGAGACCTTGTTGTGGATATCATCCGCAACGGCTGATGAATATTTATTCAAATGAACTACCTCGCAGCCCCGGAAAAACAGCCGGGATCTTCGACAAGCTACGAGGTATCAAAGACTCTATTTTATTATTCCCCCC
>JAFGTK010000117.1 GCA_016934135.1 Deltaproteobacteria bacterium
AGAGGTTCTCGATCTTATCAGGGCCAAGTCTGCAGATGGAAAGATCTCATGCACCTCGCTGTGGGAGATTGCAGACAGCACCGGTATCGTCCGCCCCGAGGCCGGCAATGCTGCCGATTCTCTCGGACTGAAGATAACCCCGTGCCAGCTTGGAGCCTTTAAGTAGCCTGTTTTATACAGGTCATTGACTCTGTTTCTTCGTCAACCCGGTTAAAGAAGCAAGCCTCGGCATTATCATGGCAATGACCATACATTTTACCAGGTCTCCCGGGATGAAAAGCAGCATGCCTGTTTTCACGGCAATACCGACAGCATCTGCGTTGTGCATAATGAAATAGAGATACAGGGCAAGGTAGGGGACCCCGATCAGATATACCGCAAGCATACCAAGCGCAGATGCGGTGAAGACTGTCAAGACATTGAATTTCTTCTGCTTCATCACATATCCTGCTATAGCAGAAGCAGCTATGAACCCCAGTATATATCCGAATGTCGGCTTGAAAATATAACTCAGGCCTCCGCCGCCTGAAAAAACCGGCAGCCCGATAAGGCCGACAATGATATAGATGATCTGACTCATTGCGCCTGCCTTTGGGCCGAGAATAATCCCTGTCAATATCACAAAGAAATTCTGTAACGTTATCGGTACCGGGGCTATGGGTATTTTGATGAAAGCACCTGCAGCAGTCAGTGCGGAGCAGATAGGTATCAGGGAGAGCATTCTTTTATTCATGGATCTTCCTGTGATATTATACTGAACTCATTGAGTAAAGCCGATTTTTTGTTGAAAGACTATGCAGTGTGCTGTATTATAATTCATACATTCAATTTATTCAGTAAGATATTCCCTGTGGAGGTGCAGTATGGCCGTTGAGGTCATGTGGTTGGGCCATGCAAGTATCATGGTCAGAACGGAAAAGACCGTTCTCTATATTGACCCATGGAAGATCGGCAAAAACATGCCGTCTGCAGATATCATACTGATCACCCATGATCATTACGACCATTACAGCAGAGATGACGTCAATCTCCTTAAAACAGACAGGACCAGGGTTGTAGCACCCATGTCTTCAGATGTTGTAACAGATCTGATAATGCCGGGACAAAGCCTTGCCTTGGATGACGTAATTGTCGAAGCAATCCCGGCTTACAATATCGACAAGGAGTTTCATCCAAAGAAGAACAACTGGGTGGGATATGTTGTTAATATCCTTGGGAAGAGGGTATATCACACAGGTGACACCGACCATATACCCGAGATGAAGGGGCTGAAGGTGGATGTTGCGCTCATACCGGTAGGCGGCGTGTATACCATGACAGCGGACGACGCGGGCAGGGCTCTTGGAGACATCCAGGCCGACCATGCAATCCCCATACACTTCGGCGATATCGTCGGAACGAGGAAAGATGCAGTGAGGCTTTCGGAGACAGCCTCATGCACCGTACATATCCTCCGCCCCGGAGAGGCGTTCGTTCTCGCTTAAGAAGCATATGGATAACTTTCTCACTCAGGTCAAAAGCATCTTCCACAGTGCACCATTTGGTGTCTGCGCTTTTGATGCCAGCGGCACGGTACTCTATATAAATCCCCTTTTCGAATCGAATATCTCGCAGGCTGATCTGCCTTTTGTTGGGAAATCCCTGTATGAACTCATCCATCAGTTTCTTGTTGACGAACGGCTTGAGAAAGAGCTCAAGAGACTGATCGAGACGGACAAGCCCTTTTCTCTGATTGTCGAGACCCTGAGTTCCCCCAGGGTAAGGGCGCAGGGGTTCCTCAACATCATCGGTTACAGGCTCGATGCCGTTTACATATTGATCGGGGATTTCGTAAGCGGGGGCCTTGCACGGGAAAGCAGATACAAACAGGTGATCGAAGGTGCACCTGATGCCATAGTCATTATGAATCACGGATTGATAACCTTTTCCAACCCTGCATTCAACACAATAATGAACCTGCCTGTCAATGATATCTTGGGCAAGGAGTTCATTTCTTTTATCGACGAAAAAGGCAGGCAGGACCTGTCGTCAATCAAGGAAAACCATGCAAAAACCTTCTTTGCAAGGATCAATGTCAATACCAGTTCCGGGCAGAAAATCCTTGAAGGCAACTTCCATTTTATCGAAGAAAGGCCCGGCACCTCGATCGCCCTGTTGCGCGACGTAACTGAAAAGGTCGCTCTGGAAAAAAGGCTGCTCCGGCAGAACCAGGATCTTGCCGCTGTCAATCTCATCTCCAAGACGCTCAGCTCGTCAATTGATTTAAAAGAGGTCCTTCAGAACACCCTTTCCCAGGTTATGCAGATCATGAATATCGAGACCGGGTGGATATACCTGCTCAATGAAGAGAGTCATCGGCTCAAGTGCGCATATTCATACGGCATTCCGGAATATGTGGCACAATCGATAAAAGAGCTGGATATCGGCGAAGGCATTGCCGGGCGGGTTGCTGAAAAAGGCGAACCCATCATAATAATGAATGCGTCCGAAGATCCCAGGATAAGATCGCTCGTTTTTAAAAGACAGGGCATAAAATCCTTTGCTTCGATTCCGCTTTACTCCAGGACCCGCCTCATCGGGGTCATGAATATCGGCTCCTTCGGCCAGAGAACCATCTCGCCCGAGGATGAAAGGCTGCTTATAACAATAGGTGTTCACATGGGCACGGTTATGGAAAATATCCTGCTGTTCCAGGAAGTGGCGAACACCTCCAAAGAACTCAAAGACGCCCTGAACCTCATCCGCCAGAGGAATGAGGAACTGAGAACTCTTGTCTCGACAGTATCTCATGATCTGAAGAACCCTATCATTGCCATAAACGGATTCTGCGAGAGGTTCATAAAGTCTGCCGGGCCAAAACTCAATGAGAAAGAGATTGAATATATGAGGGCCATACAGGAAAGCGGGATCCACATGGAGAAATTCGTGACCAACCTCCTTACCCTGTCGGCTGTCGAGAACCTCAAGCTGGTCAAGGAAGATTTCCCCGTACATAAAGTCATAGATGAGATCTCTCTCGAAATGGCCGAGCAGCTCAATCAGAAACGCGGCACCATCATCATCGAGGCTGCATTGCCGAGGATCAAGGCCGATGAGATTAGGGTAATGCAGGTCTTTTCAAACCTTATTTCAAATGCCATCAAATATGCCGACCCGAACAGGGACCTTACGATTCAGATCGGTTATCAGCCCGCACCGAACACCCATGTCTTCTATGTCAAAGACAATGGCATGGGCATATCAGAGGAACATATCAACAATGTATTCGATATCTTCTACCGCACCCACGAAGACTATGCCGAGGGAACGGGCATAGGCCTTTCTATTGTTAAAAAGGCGGTAAATGTCATGGGCGGGGATATATGGCTGAAATCGGAGATCAACAAGGGCAGTGCATTCTATTTCTCGATACCCATGGAATAGATCCATATTTATCCATTTATTTCAATGCCTTCTACTTCAGGTGAATCATCATTATTTCCGGGATATTCCTCTTGACACCCACAGGGTCGGACTGTATATTTCTGCCCATTGTCACGGGCCACTAGCTCAGGGGGAGAGCGCTACCTTCACACGGTAGAAGTCATAGGTTCAAATCCTATGTGGCCCACCATTTATTTTTTCTTTCCGGTTATTTTCCTGTTTAATTGGCAGAAATCAAGCTATGTACGCAGGCCCGGCAGAAGATATGCCGGGCCTGCATGTGTTTATACCTCTATTTTGCCTTCCTGCATGGTCTTTGTCGGCCTGAAGACCTCGAGCCCGAATTTATCTGCCAGGGCATTGCACTTTTTCACCAGGTTGTCATACCCGATTCCCTTTGCAAGCGCGAACGGCCCGACACCTCCGCCCCCGTTTGCCATGGCAAGATCTATGTCCTTCGGAGTGTCCACCACGCCTTCTTCGAGCAGTTTTGTTGCCTCGTTTACCTGCAGGGCGACCATATCGACAGGGTCATATTCGGTCGTAGGATTTGAGGTATCGATCTGAGGCCTGCCTGCTGACCAGTCATAAAGACCCTTGCCGGTCTTCATACCCAGGACCCCGGAGTTTACCAGATCCACAAGC
>JAFGTK010000012.1 GCA_016934135.1 Deltaproteobacteria bacterium
GTATTTGCTGTCCAATATCAACTTATCAGGAAAATTGGCCTGATAGGAATTGTGATGAGAAGGAGATAGATGAAAGATACAGCAACAGTAAAACTTTTTTTAGCCGAAGGTAGCCCGACCTCAGTCAGAACTGCCGAATTGTCCAATTGGACAGGCAAGGCCGTTGCCGGTCCTCGTTCAAATATCGAAGATATACTGAAGCGAGATGAAGCCAACAATCCCGGAGTATATTTCTTAACAGGAGTCAATCCTGAGACAGGAAGAGACAAGGTCTACATCGGTGAAGCAGAAGTAATACGAAAACGAATCAAGGGGCATATGGAAAAAGACTTCTGGAAAACCATCGTCTTTTTTGTAAGCAAGGACGAGAACCTGACGAAGGCCCACATAAAGTATTTGGAAGGCAAGTTGATTGAAACAGCTAAATCCGTAGGGCGTTTTGAACTGGAAAACTCTCAGTCAAGCGGATCACATCTTCCTGAATCGGATGCTGCCGACATGGATTCTTCCTTTTTAGAATGGAACAGCTTCTCCCTATTCTGGGACAGGAATTCTTGAAGCCAATAGTCAGACAGGAAGTAACAAAAAAATCAGATCTTCTATTTTGTGAGATTAAAAACCTCAAAGCAACTGGACGACAAACCGATAACGGTCTTGTCGTGCTGAAAGATTCAGAAGCTGTTCTTGAGGAAAGGCCCTCTACCCAAAATCCAAATATTCAGCCAATCTGAGAAAAATGTTACTTGATGAACACATTGTAGAATCAAGAGAAGATCGACTTGTGTTCGTTTCTGATTATGAATTTTCAAGTCCTAGTGCTGCCGCGGCCGTCATTCATGGTGGGCAGGCAAACGGCCTTACTTCGTGGAAGGATTCAAAAGGTATCTCCCTGAAACAAAAAGAAGAAAAAGACATCCAACAAGTGGATGCACAGGACTGAAAAAACGAGCGCGTTTTTCAGCCTGTGATCCATAGCGTTGGGCAGAAGATAGATGAGATATAAGATCAAAGATTCTGAGATACGTTCAGAAAATGCGGCCAAGCCTGCTAGTGATGCTGCAGCGTTTCTCGTGAACTGGCTTCGCAAGCGAGAATCTACACCCTCGGCACTCGATTATGGCTGCGGTAAGCTTCGCTATACAGCCCATCTTGCTCATCGCAGCAAACATATTGGTCTTGTGGACTCGCAAGTCCAGATCGAGAGAACTCAACGCATCTGTGGAGAATATACATCAGTGAAGGCATTTGCCTCCCAAAAGTGGCCCGATTGCACTATACAGAATCTAATAGAATTCTGGTCGTGTCCTGCACGTCGCTACGACTTTGTTCTCTGTGCGCACGTTCTTTCTGCAATCCCATGTCCAAAGACGCGGGCTAAGTCACTTCGGGCAATCCGTGCTGCTCTCACAAGGGGAGGCCATGCACTTTTTGTCAATCAACATACGAACTCCTATTTCACAGAAGTTAGGAAAAAACCTTCCTCTCAACCCCATTTGGATGGCTGGATTGTCAAATCAAAGTACGGCGTATCTTACTACGGTATCCTCAACAAGGAGTCTGTAATCAAACTGGCCAAACGGTATAATTTCAAAGTTGAAGATGCTTGGTTAGAGGGTCAGTCCAATTACGTGCTTGTGTCGAAAGGAAAAACATGAAGATCTTCGGGCAACCTGCCGACTATTCTGAGATTCTCCAACGTGTCTTCTGGTTTAGCTTTGCCACGGGCATACTGTGCACGGTCATGCTTGCCAAGGGCTCACCTGCAGTTCAGGCACTCATTGATTCCGTTGTTACTGAAGCAGACATTGGGCCTATCAAAGGCATCAAAGTTCTTTATGTTCTGATTCCAGGGGTCATCGCAGTATTCTCTCGTGTGATTAAGTTGCATGACCGGATCTCTGACGTCTTAAGAATACGCTTCATATTCGATACCCGATATTTTCTTTATCCTCTTTGCCAAGGCGTCGGCCTTGAACTAAACGATACTCGAAAAGCGGCTATTGACAAGACACGAGATGACTCAATGTATCAAACTGTATACAAATATGCAGGGTTTAGAGACCCGATGATTGATGTACAGCTTGTCCGCACGGCTGCGGACAACTGGGGATGGTTCTGGGTCCTTGTAGAATCGTCCTTTTTGTTCCTTACTTCCGCAATTATCTTTGCGTGCATAAGCAAATGGAACTATATGACAGTCTTCATAGTTGTTGTTATGCTTGAGATAGTGTTCATACTCTTTCAGTGGCTTGCATGCATCAAGAGTGCAGCGCCTCAGGTCCAGGCAATCCTGAGTGGTCAAGATAGATCTGCCTTCATACGCAACTACTTTGAAAGACTAACAGAGGGCGAAAACACGTCCATGAAATATTGACATTTTTGATAAAAGATGGGTCGCCAAGATAACACTATGTAATCTTTGTTGTTAAACCTGAAAATCTCTCCTTTTTAGTCCTTAGAAGCCACATTAGAGGTCAAAAAAAAACCTTTAAGAAAGAGAACATCAAAAAGAAAGAAGGGGACGTTCGATTGGAGGAGCCTGGGATCGAAATTTGGGCGACCCTGTGATTCCCGTGGTTTTCAGCCTCTTCCATCCTGAGCGGTGCAAGGTTATAGTATACATATCATCATAGATACCTTGTCATGTGTCCTTGTCGGGATCAGATCCGGATGTGTTCGACGGGTTAGCGATGATCCTGCAGCAGATGACGAACTTCATGTATGGAGGTGAAGCTTGATGAGAACCGTCTATCTCTATCTGCTCATCATACCGGTATTCTTCGCGATAGATATGATATGGCTCGGCCTTGCGGCAAGGGGGTTTTACCGCAACAACCTGGGGCACCTGCTCCGGGTGGATGTCAACTGGGCCGCTGCCATTGGTTTCTATCTGCTGTACATCGCCGGGATCATGATCTTTGCCATCATGCCGGCACTTGAGGACAATTCGTTGCGCCGCGCAGTCCTCTTCGGCGGGTTGTTCGGCTTCTTTGCCTATGCCACCTATGACCTCACCAACCTGGCAACCCTGAAGGGATGGCCGCTCAATGTGGCAGTCGTGGATATCCTCTGGGGCATTGTGCTGACTGCCAGCGTTGCGGCGGCGGGCTTCTTCATCGGTCGATGGCTCATGATCCCATAACCGGGTAAGGATCACCTGCGCGAAGGATGGGCACCCAGTGCATCGGCTTGTCGAGATTTAGTTTCTTCGGGATCGAAATCGGTGAAAAACTGAATGAAAGATGGGGTCGCCCAAGATAACTCAAAGTAATATCGGGTGTTAAAACTTATGTTCGCCTCTTTCTGGTCTTAAAGCCCCATTTCGAGGTCAAAAAAGGATATTTAAGAAACCTCTTTATGAACAAGCCACGCTGTTAAAGCATAGACGAACCTGCATCAACCCTGATACTATGACTGCGGGCATGGAAAAGTATAAGAATCAGAGAATGTTTCCGCAGACCGATCCGTATGTCCGCCTCCTGGCAGAACAGAGTTTCTCCCGGGCGGCCGGGGCTCCGCATGTTGAGGGGAACAGTGTGCGTCTGCTGAAAAATGCACAGCAGAACTACCCTGCATGGCTCGATGCCATGCAATCTGCAAGGAAGAGCATCCATTTCGAAAACTATATCATCTACGACGACGATATCGGGAGGCAGTTTGCTGATGTCATGATTGCACGGGCAGAAGACGGGGTGAAGGTGAGCGTTGTTTATGACTGGCTGGGAACCCTGGGCACTGCATCGAGGCGTTACTGGAAGCGCCTGAAGGATGCCGGAGTCGAGGTGCGCTGCTTCAACCCGCCCCGGCTGGACAGACCATTCGGGTGGGTGAACCGGGACCACCGCAAGATGATCGTGGTAGACGGGACTATCGGATTTGTCACCGGGCTGTGCGTGGGGCAGATATGGGCCGGGTATCCTGAGCGCTCCATCGAACCGTGGCGCGACACGGGCATCATGATAACCGGGCCTGCCATTGCAGACATAGAGCACGCCTTTGCCGATATCTGGGCGACCATGGGCACTGCTTTGCCTCATGACGAGGTTCCTCACAGGGAGAGCATTCATCCTACGGGCGACGTGTCCCTCCGGGTCGTGGCAAGCGCCCCGTACACCACAGGCCTCTTCCGGCTGGACCAGCTCATTTCATCTGTCGCCAGAGAGACCCTCTGGCTGACAGATGCATATTTCATAGGTGTTTCGCCATATGTGCAGGCCCTTACCGCTGCGGTACAGGACGGGGTGGATGTCAGGCTCCTGGTCCCCGGCACCACCGATATCCCGTTTTTGAGTGCAGTCTCCAGGGCAGGATACCAGCCGCTGCTCGAAGCAGGGGTGAGGATCTTTGAGTGGAACGGCCAGATGCTGCATGCAAAGACCGCTGTCGTGGATGGAAAGTGGGCCAGAATCGGGTCTACCAATCTCAATATCTCCAGCTGGCTCGGAAATTATGAGCTCGATGTCGCTGTTGAAGATCAGTCTTTTGCCCGAACAATGGAGGAAATGTACCTTGAAGACCTGTCCCAGTCGACTGAAATCGTGCTTGCCAGGCGCAGGGCCGCCCGCCCGGTCAATAGACGGTCCAGGGCGAGGCATCACCTGCCTAAAAGAGCTAAGGGGAGCATAAGCCGTGCAGGGGTCGGGGTCATGCGAGTGGGGAATGTCCTGGGCGCTGCCATAACCCACCGCCGGACTCTCGAACCTGCCGAAGCGAAACTCATGTTGGGCGCCGGCGCGATCCTTCTCACGCTCGCAACCCTGTTCGTACTCTGGCCGCAATGGCTGGCCATACCCTTTGTCATTATCTGCGCCTGGCTTGCTGCAGCCCTTCTCTTCAGGGCGATCAGGCTCATTCTGGATGACCGGAGGAACAACGACGGAGAAAGCCGTCCCCCAGGCTGAACAGCAGTAATCCAGGTTACGTAAACGAAGTCCGGGAATGTGATTCTACTATTCGGTTTCTTCCATGAAATGATCGATAAAATGCAACAATTTCACAGACACTCCATGAATACTTCATCATTATTATCAGCTGTGGCAGCATTGAACGCTTACAAACGTTGACAGGAAAGAAGTTTCACCATGGACAGAAAGAAGGTCGCTGTTGTCAGCGGTGGAGAACGAGGTATCGGCAAGGCAATAGGTGATGAGTTCATAAAAGCGGGGTGTTTGAGTCTGCGTGATCGATCTGCCGGACAAAGACTACTTCGTTGGAGACATTGCCAGACAGAGCGTTCTGATGCCTTTTGCCGACAAGGTCATCTCGGAACACTGGAACATTGATTTTCTTACAGACAACGCCTGTCTCTCCGTGGGCGGCCATGAAAACTGGTCGTATGACGATTGCGTGCGGGGGTCGCTGAGCCGTTTATGCTGACAAAACTGATGATCTGTCACAATGACTATGGATGGACGTATGAACAAAAGGTCAGGGAGGAATAGTGTATCACCCTTAACCTGAAATGTACCAGTCACGCCCTGCACCTCAGTAATACTCTCCTCCTCCATGTGAAATATCTCGCGGCTGAAAGCTGCTCCCGCGCATGATCAGCATGGTGGGATAAAACCGGATCTTGGGAAGTGTTCCGGAAAAGCCCTTTCCTGTTACTGCTTCACATTCATCATATGGACCTGGATGATGAAATGAAAACATGGACAGGCGTTATTTCGTCAATCTCTCACCCCCCCCAAGGGACCACACCTGATATAATTTAATGATATCAGGTCATTGTGAATATCAGCTCAGAGGCATGTATCTTGCTCATCCAGGAGATTGTGGTGTGAAGAACCAGGAGAAAGATGCCAATGCCAGGGGAAAAGGGTGTCCTGTTGACTTGGAAGTCCGGCAACTTCCGGCCGAAAGTCGAGCCCCAGGCAACCGGGTTCATACTGGTCCGCACCATTCACAATTGGTACAACCAACGCTCGATGCTTGTTATCGAGACATCATTCAGGAGGAGCATCATGACAATGAAGACAGGCAAGCTCAGTGTAACACGTGGTGAATTCAACGTCAGGGACAGGGGAAACCAGGATGGATTCCCCGTTATCATGCTGCACGGATGGCCGGAGAGTTCCTATTGCTGGGAGGGTGTTGCCGAATTTCTTGATCCTTCGCTGCGAATCATCGCCCCTGACCTGCGGGGACTGGGCGAGAGCGAGCGGACGCTGGACGTTAAAGCCTATCAGAAAGTGGAACTGGCCAGGGATATTATCGAGATCGCCGATGCGCTTAAGATCGATTCGTTTTTTCTGGTGGGACATGACTGGGGCGGAATCGTGGCTCAGGAATTGGCCCTCATGATCCCGGAGAGGGTGAAGAAATTCGTCATTATGAACATCCCTGTCATTGCCAACACAAAGGGAACAATGGAAGCGAGAAAAATCATCTGTGCCGCCGGCGGCGTTCCATACTGGTATCAGTATTTCCAGATGCAGCCGCGTCTGGCCGAAGCCATGATCAAAGGAAACGAAGATGTCTGGGTCCCCCACTTCTTTGGACCCAAAGGTCAGGACGGAACAATCCCGCCTGAAGCCATCAAAGAATATATACGCTGCTACAGCATTGAAAATACACCTGCTGCCGGGGCGTCTTATTATCGTTCAGTAGCGTTAGACGCACCGCATTGGGCCGCCATGGCAGGCAAGAGGTTTACCATGCCGACACTCTATATCCACGGCAGCGAGGATACGGTCATCATAAAAGAGAATTTAAACCACATCGAGGAATGTTTCGATTCCATTCAGGTGGAGTCACTGCCGGCGTCTCACTTTGTCCAGGAAGAAAAGCCCAAAGAGGTTGCAGAGCTCATGAACAAGTTCTTCTCATAACGTATCACCCCTCAGCAAGCTGGGAGGCATAAGACCTCAAGATAAAAATACATCATTAATCGAACAGGAGGAAGAACATGAACAGATTTTGGGTCGGATGTATTGTTATTTCCGGATTTTTTATGGCATTCATTTTGTCTGCAAACACGGCTGGTGCAGCAGAAAAGGGGCAGGACAACGGGCGAATGACGCTGAGGGCTTCGAAGGCGCAACTGGCCGCCTTTGTGAAGGATGCTTCCCTTGATGACACATCCATTATTATGCTCAACCTGCTGAAGTATCGCGAACAGGCCAAGTATCCGGAAGGCTTTAATGCAGAGCCGTGCTCGGGCAAACAGGCATACGAACGATATGCACAAGGGGCGCGTGAGACGCTTAAGGCTATAGGTGCACGGGCGGTCTGGAAGGGAAAGGTCGAGGGCATTCTGATCGGTCCCGAAGGCGAGTACTGGGATGATGTGATCCTCGTCCAGTACCCGTCACGCAAAATATTCCTGAAAATGGTAAAGTCGGATGATTACAAAAAAGCATCTGTCCACCGTACTGCGGCACTGGAAGATTCCAGACTCATATGCACCGATGAGCTCATGAATTTTGTCTCAAAAAAGAGTCAATGACGTTCACAGGACAGGAGTAAAAAGCCGAATGCGGAGATGGGGACATCAGGCAACAACGTTGATCCGGGATTTCTCAAAAATGGCATCTATCAGTCATGCTGAGGAATCCATGAGATGTCCCCATCTCCCCTCCTTATAACCATCCCTGTTTTACCAATAGGCCGAGAATCGAATCCGGAAGGCTTTTTAGAAAAAGGGGACATTTCTATTTTCCAACTTTTCTCATAATTAAAATGAGAGGCGCACCAGGAAATCTCCCGGTTCTACGGGAAAAGGAAACAGGCTGTTTTCAGTCGGACGCAGAGATTCTGCCTGCGATGGCGCTGCGGACTTCCGAGCAGATCCGGCCGCAATCCTTGCATTCCGGATACACAGGGTCGCTCACAGGGGTGTCTATATCGGAGATGTTATTTGACTAATTTCGTACCCCTTCATTTATACAGGAGATGTTGTTCCTGAAAAACATTTCCTGCCATCCCCGGGGTGA
>JAFGTK010000118.1 GCA_016934135.1 Deltaproteobacteria bacterium
CCGGCATGTCCCTGCCTTTATTGCAATGGTTAATCCTCTATGGCATCAGGGAAAAAACTGTGATAAAGGCTCATCACCATGTTGATTATACAGCTCAAACCAAAGAAGGAATTCCCTGTCATCAAAGGCCACCCGTGGATCTTTTCCGGTGCTGTGGATAATGTACAGGGCTCACCTGAAGAAAAACCCGGCCTGTGCAGGGTTATTGATTCGTCAGGGAAATTTGTCTGCCAGGGCTTTTACAGCCCGTTTTCCCAGATCGCCGTCCGCGTGCTCACATGCGGAAAAGAGCGTGTAGACCGGGAATTTTTAAGACAGAGAATAATGCGTTCCATTGAGCTGAGGAAACAGATCATAAGCGGGGACACCACGTGTTTTCGGCTCGTTCACTCAGAAGGAGACGGCATTCCAGGGCTCATCGCGGATATCTACAAGGATGTCCTTGTAATGCAGTTTCTGTGTGCCGGCATAGAGGATTTCAAGGATGAGGTGGTAAACATATTCCGCGACATATATCCCCAGTGCATGATCCATGAACGGTCCGATTTGAAATCCCGGAATTCGGAAGGGCTTCGTCCCCTGAGCGGACCCCTGCACGGTGAACTGAGCAATGGAGAGATAGAGGTTGCCGAGTCGGGCATTCCCTTTATGGTAGATGTCCTGACCGGAGAAAAAACAGGGTTTTTCCTGGATCACCGCCACAACAGGCAGCGGTTCGGTTCCATGGCCTCAGGCAAAGACGTGCTCGACCTTTTCTCCTATACAGGTTCCTTTTCCGTATATGCTGTTAAAGGGGGAGCGAAATCTGTAGTATCGGTCGACAATTCGTCCCCTGCCCAGGCTTTGCTGAAAAAGAACATGGAGATCAACCAGATCAAGCCGTTTGTATGGAAGCATGTCCGCGACGATGTTGTCAGATTTTTGAGCGACGACCGTGCAATGTACGACCTTATTGTCTGCGACCCGCCTTCATTCAGCAGGGATTTTGAAGAATATACCAAGATCAACGCCCTGGCCATGGCCAGGCTCAAACCCGGAGGCATTCTCTTCACCACCGGCATTATTCATTCGCAGTTCAACTCAACCGACATGATCAAAGCTATCAACTGGGCTTCTGAGAGGGCATCGAGAAGCGCCCGTATTCTGGAGCCACTCTATCAGGCCCCTGATTTTCCGGTGCTTACATCGCATGTGCAGGGTGGCCACTTATGCGGGTATATTCTCTACGTTGAATAAACCCTTCTTAGTACTACCCCATTTCACTTGTGAGCATTCTTCCGCCCATGACATGTAGATGAAGGTGCCAGATGATCTGGGTGCCGTCTTTGCCGCAGTTTATCACGAGGCGGTACCCGGTCTTGTCGATGCCTTTTATCTTTGCGACTTCCTGGGCAGCACTTAGCATGGCAAACCAGGTCTCGGAATCATCCAGTTCATTGAGGGTCTCTATGTGTTTCTTTGGAATTACCACGACATGAACCGGTGCCAGCGGCTGTATATCGTCAAAGGCAACCACAAGGTCATCTTCGTAGACAGTGGACGAAGGCACCTCTTTACCTGCAATCTTGCAGAAGATACATCCCATCTTTTCCCTCCGGTATTAAGATTCAATCCTTGCTATCGCCTGTTTCAGATCCAGCTTTCCATCGTAAAGGGCCTTGCCGGTTATGGCCCCAAAAAGCTTCGGGATTCCTGTCAGGGCCGCAAGGTCATCTATGCTTGATACCCCACCCGATGCAACCACCGGGATATTCACCTGTTCGGCCATAACCCTGGTCTCTTCGATATTGACCCCGGTGAGCATTCCATCCCGGTCGATATCCGTGTACACCACAAAGGCCGGGGAAACCTCTTCGTATTCCTTTGCAAGCATAACCGCTGTTGAGTCGGTGACCTCTTTCCAGCCATGTACGGCAACTCTGCCCTTAAGGGCATCTATGCCGATTGCGACCCTGCCCGGAAAGGCCCGGATAAGCTCTTTTGCAGCCTCTCGGTCTTTGACCACCATGGTCCCCAGGATGATGTATGTCACTCCAAGATCGAACACCCTGCGCGCGTCGGCCATGCTTCTGATGCCTCCGCCAAGCTCGACAGGCAGGGTTGAAGCCTTGCAGATGGCCTCGATTGCATCCGTATTCACACCTGCGCCTTTGACGGAACCGTCGAGATCCACTACGTGGATTCTCTTGGCCCCGGCATCTGCGAATGACCTTGCAACCTCGGCAGGGTCTTTGCTGTAATAGGTTACATCCTCGAAAACACCTTTTTTCAGGCGGACAACACAGCCTTCATGAAGATCGATGGCAGGGATGACAATCATGCAATATCTCCTAATTCACTGCCCCACCAGCTCTCGAAAAGGGTGCAGTAGCGCAGGATATAGATCTTTTTGTCTGATGTGATTACCTTGAAGTACTCCTGTGGATAAAAGCTGGGGTCATTGTATGCCTCGTGCCAGTGATCCACGACAGACTCGATATCCATGCCTTTGCCGTCTATTTCGACACGCACGGGACGGCCCGGATAGTTGCAGGTGTCAAGAGTCTTCACCTTGGCGTGACTGTATTTCATAAGCTCTCTTTTGTTGACGGTATATCAGTGCCGGTTATGGCTACAGCCTCTTTGATCGCACGGGCAAAGGCCTTGAAGCATGCCTCTGCAAGGTGATGGCTGTTACCTGAGGCAAATACGCTTATGTGGAGCGTCAGCCCGGCATTGAATGCAAGGGAACGGAAGAATTCGGGTACGAGTTCCAGGTTCAGGTCTCCTGCCTGACCGTGAAATTCATCCGTGCCGTGGATCTGGAAATACGGCCTGCCCGATATATCAAGGCATGCCTCTACCAGGGATTCGTCCATTGGGACCTTTGCAAGGCCGTATCTGGTGATTCCCATCTTGTCTCCCAGGGCCTTTTTCAATGCCTGCCCGAGGACTATGCCGATATCTTCGACAGTATGGTGAAGATCGACATGGACATCCCCTTCGGCCTTTATCTTCAGCCCCAGACCTGCATGCTTTGCAAGGGCATCGAGCATATGGCTTAAAAACCCGGAAGGGATGTCAATGATGCTTTGACCGCCTTCCAGATTCAGATCCACCGAGATATCAGTCTCTTTGGTTTTCCGTGTAACATGGGCATTTCTCACCGCTCCCCCCTAATGGACTGCCTGAATACATCGATGGCTTTATCGATACAGGCAGTATCCGGTGCACCGCCCTGGGCAAACAGGGCCTTTCCCCCGCCTCTGCCTCCGGTTGCACCACAGATCTCTTTCATCAGTTTTCCCGCATCCACCTTGCCTTCAAGATCATTCGTGACCATGATCATAAACGTGGCCTTCTCATTTGCCGGGGAGGCGAGAAAAACCACGCCTGTGCCGAGTTTCTCTTTTATCCTGTCACCCATCTCGCGGATCTGGGAGATGTCAGGCAGATCGACCTTTTTGACCACCACCCTGTATCCGTCCGACGAGAACTCTTCTTCATCCGCAGCTCCGGCCGAACCCGTGGCAATCTTCAGGTGAAGCTCCTTTATGGCGAGATCCTGCTCCCTTATCTTTGCCTGCAGCGAACGGACCCGTTCAACGATCTCGCCTGGAGAACACTTGAAGATATCGGCAGTCTGGGTGATGATGCCCGAAAGCGAGCGATAGTGCTGAAAAGACAGTGTTCCCGCAATAGCCTCTATCCTGCGCAGACCTGCGGACACGCTCGCCTCGGAGATGATCTTGATCATGCCTATCTCGCCGGTGGAGCTGCTGTGCGTTCCGCCGCAGAGCTCAATGGAGACATCCTCGCCCATGGTAACCATGCGGACCTCGTCCCCGTACTTTTCGTCGAACAGTGCCATTGCACCCTTTGCCATTGCCTCTTCCTTGGATGTTATCTGTGTGCGTACCGGGAGGTCCTCCAGGACATACTGGTTTACGATGGCCTCTACACTTTCCACCTCCTCGGTGCTCATAGGGGCAAAGTGCGTGAAATCGAACCGCAGCCTCTTGTCACTAACGAACGATCCTGACTGGTGAACATGCTTGCCGAGCACGTCACGAAGCGCCCGCTGCAGAAGATGAGTGGCGCTGTGGTGGCGCATGATGCTCTTGCGCCTGCTGCTGTCCACAATGAGGCTTATCTCCTGACCCTTTTTCAGTATGCCCTTGTTCACCCTGATCGAATGGAGGGTCACCCCGCTGTCCGTCTTTATGGTATCTACAACATCGGCGTCAAGACCTGTCGCGGTGATCCTGCCGGTGTCGCCGACCTGGCCGCCTGACTCCCCGTAGAAAGGGGTGATATCCGCGATAACAAAGCCTTCCTGACCGCTGCCGATCTCGTCTGCATTTTCGATGGTCCCATTAGGGTTTTTTCGCTGGATCTCCAGTATGGTCCCCATGGTCTCGAAGGTATCATAGCCGACAAATCTTACTGCGCCTTTGCCGGAAACAGAGCTGATTGAGCCGTTGCCGAGAGCCGCGCCGCTAAAGTGCGATGCCTCGCGGGCCTTTACCCTCTGCTTTTCCATCTGGACGCCGAAGCCCTCGCTATCTACATGAAGCTCCAGCCTGCTTGCAATGTCCTCGGTAAGGTCCACCGGAAATCCGAACGTATCGTAGAGCATGAAGACATCCTCTCCCGGGATCATGGTCTCTCCCCTTGCCTTCAGCCCTGCCATTATCTCATCGAGGATGCTCAGCCCGCGGTCGAGGGTCTTCAGGAAACGCTGTTCCTCGTTTATGATGACCTTGTCGATAAAACTTTTGCGTCCGGCGAGTTCCGGATAGATCTGCCCCATCTCGGCAATAACCTTCAAGGCCACCCTGTGGAGGAACGTATCGTTCATCCCCAGGATTTTTCCGTGCCTGGCGGCCCTGCGCATGATCCTTCTCAGCACGTAACCTCTTCCCTCATTCGAAGGCAGAATGCCGTCCCCGACCAGAAACGCGCTTGCGCGGGCATGATCTGCAACCACGCGTACAGAGACATCGAGATCGTGGTCCTTCCCATAGGTGATCCCTGCGATCTCGCAGATATACCTGATCAGCGGAAGGAACAGATCGGTATCGTAGTTGCTGTGCACCCCCTGCATGATGGCTGTGATGCGCTCAAGCCCCATGCCTGTGTCTATGTTTGGGCTGGGCAGCGGAGTCATGTTCCCCTGCGCATCCCTGTTGAACTGCATGAATACAAGGTTCCATATCTCCAGGTACCGGTCGCATTCGCACTCGCCGATTTTGCACTCGGGCCTGCCGCAGCCCACGCTCGGCCCCTGATCGTAGATGATCTCGGAACACGGCCCGCAGGGTCCTGTGTCGCCCATTGACCAGAAGTTGTCTTTGTCTCCGAGCCGGATTATGCGGTCCGGGTTAACCTTCACGACGTCTCTCCACAGGCCGTATGCCTCGTCATCGCTTGTATGAACGCTTGCCCATAGCTTGTCCGGATCGAGCCCCATCCGGTTCACGAGCAGGTCCCAGGCATATTCGATGGCGCCCTGCTTGAAATAATCGCCAAAGGAGAAATTGCCCAGCATCTCGAAGAATGTGTGGTGCCTGGCTGTCCGGCCTACGTTTTCCAGGTCGTTATGCTTGCCGCCTGCCCGCACGCATTTCTGCGAGGTGGTTGCCCTTGAATACGGCCTTTTTTCCGTTCCCAGAAATGTGGATTTAAACTGCACCATGCCGGCATTGGTAAACAGCAGGGTCGGGTCGTCTGCCGGCACGAGAGAGGAACTGGACACGATAGAGTGCCCTTTTTCCTCGAAGTATTTCAAAAACATTGTGCGAATCTCAGATCCTTTCATCAATCATCTCCACCTAACACGTTTAGTATCTTTTCAAAGGGAAAACCACGGCCTGCAAGGAAACGTATCATCTTCTGCCTGTTGGTCCCTTTTCTTTTTTCCATCAGCATGGCTATTCTTTTCTCTTCGGTGAATTCTTCGCGTATCTTCATCAATGCATTATAAATCATTGGGGAAGGCAGGCCCAGGCCTTCGAGAGATGCTTCGATAGAAAAGTCGCCATATCCCCTTTCAGCCAGAAGCCTTGCCCTGCGCAGGGTATATTCCGCGTCGTCAATATAGCCAAGTTCCATAATCCTGGCCATGGTGGCAGCGATTATCTCCTGATCGGCCCCCTTGAGTTCAAGTTTTTTTTTAACTCAAAAGAGGAGATAGCCCTTCTTGAAATGACCTTCAGGGCATAGCTCACACCTTCACTATATGTCTCTATACTTGCCGTCCTGGAATATCGTCTGTTTTCCCTGGTCATCGTTTTCTTCCGGTTCTTCGGGTTTCTCTCCCTCGAATTCGTCCCATTTGGAATCACTTGTCCCCTTAATCCCCTTCATGCGCAGTGCAAAGTCATTGGGGTTGGTTGCCTGGCGCAGGGCCTCGTGATAACTGATAACACCGTCCTTCACCAGCGACATGAGAGACTGGTCAAAGGTCTGCATGCCGTATGACACCATACCATCGGCAATGGCATCGGGCACCTCGTTGGTCCTGTTTTCATCGATAATACATTCCCGGATCCTCGCTGTTGAGACCAGGATCTCTGCAGCGGGCACAACCCCCTTGGCGTCGGCCTTGGCCATAAGACGCTGGGAAATGATCGCCTTGAGGACTCCTGCAAGCTGAAGACGGATCTGCAGATGCTGATGAGGAGGATACTGGGACACAACCCTCATGATGGTCTCGACCGCATCCAGCGTATGCAGTGTCGAGAGTACAAGGTGGCCGGTCTCGGCAGCGGTCAGTGCGATATCGATTGTTTCCCGGTCACGCATCTCTCCTACGAGGATAACGTCAGGGTCCTGCCGCAGAGCGGCACGCAGTGCCATGGCAAAGGAATTGGTGTCGGAACCCACCTCCCGCTGATTGATGATGGACTTGCGGTCCTTGTGCAGGAATTCTATGGGGTCCTCGATGGTGATGACATGGCAGTTCCTGTTTGCATTGATACTGTTTACCATGGCCGCCATTGTTGTCGATTTACCTGAGCCTGTGGTTCCGGTAACCAGGATAAGGCCCTTGCGTTCGAGGCTGATCTTTTTCAATACCTCCGGCAGGCCCAGATCCTCCAGTTCAGGCGGATCAGTCGGCACGACGCGCAATACCATTCCGAAACTGCCCCGCTGCCGGAAGCAGTTCACCCTGAAACGCGCAATCTTGGGCAGGCTGTACGCAAGGTCGATTTCATTGGTGGTTTCAAACTTGGCCTGCTGATACTGGTTCATGATGCTGTAGGCCATGGAGGAGATATCATCGTTGGAGAGACGCTCGCGGTCCCTCAGCGGGATCAGTGCCCCGAACCTTCGAACTACCGGCGGAAGGCCGACCTTTATATGAACATCCGAGGCAGCCATCTCTACTGCCTGTTTCAGAATATCGTTGATATCCATCTATGCATCTCCATTTTGAGAGGATTTTTCCTCAGCAGGGCTGAACGTCTTTATGACGGCATCGTATATCTGCTGAAAAACCTCAGGATTCTCCTTCAGGTATGTCTTGGCGGCCTCTCTTCCCTGGCCGAGACGCTGTTTGTTAAAGCTGTACCATGCACCTGATTTTTCTATGACATTTACCTCGGGCAGAGAACCTACATCCAGTATTTCTCCATACTTGGATATACCCTCTCCGAACATGATATCGAACTCCACTTCTTTGAAGGGTGGGGCCATCTTGTTCTTGACTACCTTTACCCTGGTGCGGTTCCCGATGACAGAGGTGCCGTCCTTGATGGGCCCGGCATTTTTGATCTGAAGCCTTACGCTTGCATAGAACTTCAGGGCATTTCCCCCTGTAGTGGTTTCGGGGTTCCCGTAAAGCACGCCGATCTTCTGCCGGGTCTGATTGATGAATACTGCCGTGGTTTTGCTCTTGGAGATAGCCCCGGAAAGCTTCCTGAGCGCCTGAGACATGAGTCGGGCCTGCAGCCCCATGTGTGAATCACCCATATCCCCCTCTATCTCTGCACGGGGAACCAGCGCGGCAACTGAATCCACCACCACTATGTCCACTGCATTGGAGCGCACAAGTGTCTCTGCAATATCAAGGGCCTGTTCGCCGGAATCCGGTTGAGATACGAGGAGGTCATCGATATTTACCCCGAGCTTCCTGGCATAACCCACGTCAAGTGCATGTTCTGCATCTATAAATGCGGCAACACCGCCTGCGGCCTGCGCAGAAGATATACAGTGCAGCGACAGGGTGGTTTTCCCCGATGATTCCGCTCCGTAGATTTCCGTTACCCTTCCTCTGGGTATGCCTCCTATGGCCAGGGCCTGATAATCCAGCAGCAGTGACCCTGTTGAGATTACCGGGACATTAATGTCCGCTGCATCCGAACCCATGCGCATGATAGAGCCCTTGCCGTAAGACCGCTCTATCTTGGTTATGGCATCTTCCAATGCCCTCTTTCTTCCTTCTTCCATTCATCACCCTCCTTTATGTCCGAGGTTGCTTGTGTGCAGTATGGTATAGCGTGCTCCCTGCGGCAATAGTTCACTTCGGTAAAAAACCACTTCCTTTGCTCGATAACCTTTTTCTTTCAGATGGATATCAAGATCTACCATAGATGGAATCTTTAGTCTACCCAGGGTGATATGAGGGCTGAACGGGCGTTTATCTCTTCTTATCCCGAATCCTGCGCACATTTCATCCACTGACAAGGCCATATTCACGAGATCTTGCGTATCTCCTTCAAGACCTGCCCAGACAACTCTCGGCCTGCGCATCCCGGGGAAAACCCCCAGGCCGGATACTCTCAGGTCCACTTCCTTATATTGTTCAACTGTCCTGTCCAGTTCTATTGATATGGGCTTGACCAGGTCTTCTGCAATATCCCCGAGGAATTTGATCGTGAGATGTATGTTTTCCGCTCTTACCCATTTCACTGATGAATTCCTGTTTCGAAGTGCAGTAATCGCTTCTCCCAGGACATTTTTAAGGTCATCAGAGATGGGCAGGGCGATAAATGTCCTGATCATATATATATTCCCTCAGCAGAAACAGTGCCGACTTGGCAAAGATCATCTTATTCCCGGTCCTGTCAAAGGTAAAGCATAGATTTCTTGTTATGATATCCTGCATGGTACCTGCTGCAATCCATACCGTGCCGACGGGCTTGTCCATGGTTCCCCCTGCAGGGCCTGCAATTCCTGTGGTTGCAACACCTATGTGGGCGCCTGTAGCTGCAAGGACCCCCTTCAGCATGGAACGTGCAACCTCCTCGCTGACAGCTCCGTGCCCTGTGATCTCTTCTTCCGGTACGCTCAGCATAGTCATCTTGATAGCATTGCTGTATGAGACGACACTTCCCAGAAAATAATCCGAGCTCCCCGGTATTTCGGTGATGAGATGCCCGATAAGGCCCCCTGTACATGATTCAGCAGCGGCCAGGGTAAGCCCCCTGTCCTTCAGTATCATCCCCACGGAGACGGCGAGGCCTTCACCTTCGAGTGCATGGCGGCCCAGGATCTCTCTGACCCGGCCCTCCATGGGCTTGGGGACGATTACCGCGACCTCTTTGTCATGCGGCAGGAAACTGCATGACTCTCCTATCTTGCCGAGCCTCCTGGCTATCTCGGTCTCACGCAGCCCGAATACGGCAACAGATGATGTAGCAGGTGTTTCCACCGGAAATTCTTCAAGCACTGTAGGGAACATGGCAAGGGTCTCACGCACGACGCCGGGGAAGAACAATACCCTTGCTGCATCAAAGACAAGGTCTATCCCCCTGGCAGACCCGACAGGGTTTTCAATGTCATTGCCCGTATCAAGGCGCCCTTTTGTTTTCAGTTCCTCGATCGCAAGACGGGTCGTGTCATCCGGTGTCATTCCAAGACCGCCGGTAACGATGATGAGGTCCGAAGAAGACGAAAGGTCGACAAGGGCTTTGCATAGATCAGGGGCATGGTCCGCGACGATGCGGACCTCTGTCACTTCAATCCCTCTTGATGCAAGCATGGAACTCAAGGGCCGTATCAGCGCATCCTGCCGGATGCCCCTCAGGATCTCCGCACCGGTGACGACAAGCGAGGCCTTCATATCAGGATGCCTTTCTTGCTGTGGCCAGAGCGACAATGCAGGCACTGAGAGC
>JAFGTK010000119.1 GCA_016934135.1 Deltaproteobacteria bacterium
GGTGCTGTTTTGTTCCAGTCGAGGGTCTCCAGGTAGTCTCTGACAAACTGCTTGTCAAAGCTCGGCTGAGGCCCGCCCGGCTTGTACTCCTGAAGGGGCCAGAACCTCGAGGAATCAGGTGTAAGGGCTTCGTCAATAATGATGAGTTCGTCTTCACAGATGCCAAACTCGAATTTTGTATCGGCGATGATGATGCCCTTTTCCAGGGCATGCTCTGCCGCCAGTGTATAGATTGCCAGAGAAACCCTGCGCACCTTATCCATCAGGTCCTTGCCCACGAGATCCGCGGCCTTGTTGAAATCGATGTTCTCATCATGTTGACCGAGATCTGCCTTTGTGGAAGGGGTAAATATGGGCTGCGGGAGTTTCTGTGACTGGACCAGGCCGGCGGGCAATTCAATGCCCGATATTGTCCCGCGGCTTTGATATTCCTTCCAGCCGGACCCGGATATATATCCTCGAACAATGCATTCTATGGGTAGCGGGCGAGCCTTTTTCACGAGTATGGATCTTCCCCTGAGACGGTCATCGCCGGTAAATGGTGAAGGATATGCGGACACATCAGAACTTACGATATGGTTGGGAATTATTTCAGAGGCTTTTTCAAACCAGAACAAAGAGAGCTGATTCAAGACATGGCCTTTATACGGGATGGGGTCGGGAAGTATTACGTCAAATGCCGATATCCTGTCGGTTGTCACGATCAGCAGGTGTTCATCGTCTACCTCGAATATCTCGCGCACTTTGCCGCTGCTTAACTTTTTTCCCGAAGGAAGTGCATAATCGACAAGGATTTCCATAGATTCTCCTCTGAGTAAGATAAGCTGCCAAGATGCCAAAAAAGTATTGAAAAAGTCAATAGGTTATTATACATTGACGGCCTTCAATAAATGACAAATTACACGCTCAGTCTGAACGCGAACGAGCGGATATAACATAACGAGGCGAGAATGTCAGATGTTAACATGCCCGATGTAAACGGTGATCTGGTCTATACCTGTATTGGTTGCGGGGGGAGCTATGATATTTATGATTTTGTGTATACCTGCCCGAAGTGCGGCTCGCTCCTGAAGATAGAAAATACCCGGTTCGATCAACTAAGAAAGATCCCGCCCGATACGTGGAAAAAGATTTTTGATTCCAGGAGGAACACCACCCTTCCCGAACTTTCAGGGATCTTCAGATTCCATGAATTGATCCTACCCATCATCCCCCTAGAGGATGTCATCTATCTGGGCGAAGGACAGACACCGATCGTCAAGGCCAACCCGGAACTGAGCGCATGGGTTGGTGCAGGATTTTATGTCAAGAACGACGGACTCAACCCCTCTGCGAGCTTCAAGGACCGGGGCATGGCATCCGCTATCAGCTTCCTGAACCATGTCATAAAGGTCAAAGATCTCGACCATGTCCTGGGAATCTGTGCATCAACAGGCGACACCTCTGCTGCAGCGGCGCTGTACCTGAGCTACCTGCCGAAATCAAAGGTGCAGGCAGTGGTTCTGCTGCCCCGTGGCAAGGTGACTCCACAGCAGCTTTCACAGCCATTGGGGTCAGGAGCTCAGGTGATCGAGATGCCCGGTGTCTTTGATGACTGCATGCGAATCGTTGAGGAACTGGCTGGCAACTATCATGTATTTCTTCTCAATTCTAAAAATCCTGTGCGAATTTTGGGCCAGAAGTCCTATGCCTATGAGATAGCCCAGCAGCTCAGCTGGGACACGGATGATCTCGTTGTGGTGGTTCCCATCGGCAATGCCGGAAATATCACGGCTATCATGGATGGGTTCGTTGACCTCCTCAAGCTGGGCATCATTGATAAGCTTCCAACCATTCTCGGTGTACAGAGCCATCACGCAGACCCTGTTTCCCGGTGGCGCGCCACAGGAGAGTATGTGCCGATCAAGGTGAGTTTGTCTGTTGCCCAGGCTGCAATGATCGGGGACCCGGTATCGTTCCCCAAGGTCAGGCAGCTGGTTGAGGAATATTACGACGACAGGTTTCATGTCGTGTCAGTTACTGAGTCCGAGATCATGGAAGGGATGCTCACGGCAAACCGCCACGGACATGTGGTCTGCACCCAGGGCGGAGAGTCTGTTGCCGGATTGAAGAGGGCTTTGGCCGAGAACATCATCCCGTCGGATCGAAGGTTTATACTGGATTCCACGTCACATCAGCTCAAATTCGCTTCCTTCCAGCAGATGTACTTCGACGATGCATTTGATCCGGACTATGGAATTCAGACATTAGATGAGCTTAAGAATAAACCTACGTCGCTCGATGCAAATGCAGAGATCATTGCTCAATTCCTGGGACTGAAAAAAAGGGATTAGCACTATGGCTGCATCCGGATTATTGAAGAAGCTGAAGACCTACCTGATAACCGGCACCTTTGTTATGGTGCCGTTGTTTATCTCGCTTTATATTGTTGTAGCCATAATCAGATTCGTGGCACGCCATGCTGGTTTCGGCCACGGCCTCCTCTCCGACATTATAGGAATCTGCGTTGCCCTTGCACTCGTATTTATAGCAGGGTTCATCACCCAGCATGCCATCGGCACCAGGGTTGTGGACTGGCTTGCAGGGATCATGAGAAAGATCCCCGTAGCAGGGGCGCTCTATACTGCAACAAAACAGATCATGGAAGCCCTGATGCTGAAAAAATCCCTGGCATTTCACAAAGCAGTGGCCATAGAGTATCCGCGCAAGGGAATATATTCTGTTGCTTTTGTGACCAAAGACGGGCATAAAAGCTCATATTTTCCGAAGGAGGAGCCCATGGTGCATGTATTTTTACCAACTACGCCCAACCCCACATCCGGCTACTTCCTTATTGTACCTGAAAGCAGTATCATACCTCTGGATATATCGGTTGAAGAGGCTTTCAAGCTCATCATCTCCGGAGGTATTGTTTCATATGATGCGAAAAAAGAAACCAGGAGGAATGATAAATGAGCGACAGAAATTTTCTATTTTCATCTGAGTCTGTAACTGAAGGACACCCCGACAAAGTAGCAGATCATATTTCAGATGCTATCCTCGATGATATCATTGCGAATGATACAAGCGCACATGTTGCGTGCGAGACCATGGTAACGACCGGACTTGTTATTGTTTCAGGAGAGATCACCACAACCCATCACATTGATGTTCAGCGGGTGGTGCGCCAGACGATCAA
>JAFGTK010000120.1 GCA_016934135.1 Deltaproteobacteria bacterium
GATCGCAATGGATGAGGGTTTACGGTTTGCTATCCGTGAGGGTGGCAGGACCGTCGCTTCAGGCGTAATCGTTAAGGTTATAGAATAATCAAAAATAGGAGCTTTTGGAGATGGAGACGCAAAGGATACGCATACGGTTAAAGGGGTTCGACCATAAACTCATTGACCAGTCTGTCCAGGAGATAGTTGATGCAGCACGAAGGACCGGTGCACGGGTGGCAGGACCGATCCCGCTTCCGACCAAGATCGAGAAGTTCTGTGTTCTTAGGTCTCCTCATGTTGATAAGAAATCCAGAGATCAATTCGAGATCCGCACCTTTAAGAGGCTCCTGGATATTCTGGACCCGACACAGCAGACAGTCGATTCATTAATGAAATTGGATCTCTCAGCCGGAGTAGATGTAGAGATTAAGCTCTAATAATGTGGAGAAAAAGATGATTAAGGGGATCTTAGGGAAAAAGCTGGGAATGAGCCAGATCTTTAATGAGAATGGTGAGATAGTGCCGGTTACTCTTATTCAGGCTGGCCCCTGTTTTGTTATTCAGAAGAAGCTGAAGGAAAAAGACGGATATGATGCCATTCAGCTTGGTTTTGAACCAAAGAAGGAAAAAAGGGTCAACTCTCCCATGAAGGGTCATCAGAATAAGGCAGGTAAAGGATACTTCTATCATCTCAGGGAAATGCTCTGTGATGATATGGAGTCCATTGAGATAGGCCAGGAGATCAAGGCTGCCGACATCTTTGAAAAGGGTGAGAAGATCAAGATCACAGGCACTTCAAAAGGTAAGGGTTTTGCTGGGGTTACCAAACGGCATGGTTTTGGAGGCCTTCCAGCCTCTCATGGATCACTTATTCACCGGGCTACCGGCTCCATCGGTTGTTCTGCTGATCCGAGCAAGGTTATCAAAGGTAAGAGAATGCCAGGACAGATGGGAAACAAACAGGTTACGGTTAAGAGCCTCGAAGTTGTCGATGTCATGAGCGACGACAATGTGATTGCCATTAAAGGCGCCGTGCCGGGGGCAAAAGGCCAGGTAGTCATCTTGAAAAAGCAAGGGGTGTAGAAATGCCTACGGTTGATGTGTTAAACATGGCAGGTGAAAAGGTCAAGGAGATCGACCTTAATGATACGGTATTCGGGTGCGAGTTGAAACCCCACCTGATTCACGACGTTGTTATCTGGCAGCAGGCAAACAGAAGAATCTCTACGGCAAAGACAAAGTCAAGGTCCGAAGTGTCGGGCGGAGGCAGGAAGCCGTGGCGCCAGAAGGGCACCGGCAGGGCCCGGGCCGGCACCAACCGTTCGCCTATATGGAGAAGCGGCGGGGTCATGTTTGGCCCGAACGGCAGAAAATACGGCAAGAAGCTGCCCAAGAAGATAAGAAGTCAGGCCCTTAGATGCGCCCTGAGCATGAAGTTCAGCGAGAATGTATTCCGGGTGATAGACCAGATAGCCTTGTCGGAGCCGAAGACAAGGCTTTTTGTAAAGGCCCTTGATGGTCTTGGAATGGAAAATTCTCTGGTGGTAATGGGTAATATGTCAAATGATATGTCCATGGCATCGAGAAACCACAGCAAGTCCAAGATGCTAGATGTCAAAGGGCTGAATGTATATGATATCCTCAAGTACAAGGGTTTGATCATGGATATCGAGGCTGTTGAATATATTCAGGAGAGGCTGAGGCAATGAAGGATTTCGCAAAAATATTAGAACGGCCAATCATTACAGAAAAGGGCACCATGCTCAGGCAGAATTCAAATCAGTTGGTTTTCGCCGTACACAGGGATGCCAACAAGATTGAGATCAAACAGGCAATCGAGGAACTCTTCAATGTTCATGTCGAGGACGTGAAGACAATCGTTGTCAAAGGGAAGAAAAAACGCTGGGGCATGCATCAGTATAAAAGATCAACGTGGAAAAAAGCTGTTGTGAAACTTAAAGCCGGCGAAAGCATAGAGTTTTATGAAGGGGTATAGGAAATGAGCATACGGAGCTTCAAACCAACATCAGCCGGAAGACGTTCAATGTCGGTTTCTTCATTCAAGGAGATAACCACGACAGAACCCGAGAGGACGCTGACACGCTCTATGAACAAAAAGAGCGGTCGCAACAATCTGGGACGGGTAACGGTTCGTCACCAGGGGGGTGGACACAAGAGGCTGTATCGTATTATAGACTTCAAACGTGATAAAACAGGCGTACCTGGAAAGATCATGACTGTTGAATATGATCCCAACCGTTCTGCAAGGATTTCCCTGGTTCAATATGCAGACGGCGACAAGAGATATATCCTGTGGCCCGACGGGCTTGCCGTTGGAAGTACGGTTATTGTCTCCGAAGAAGCCGAAATAAGGCCGGGCAATGTTATGAGCCTGAAAACCATACCTCTTGGAACATTTGTTCATAATGTCGAGATCAGGCCTGGCAAAGGCGGCCAGCTGATAAGATCTGCAGGCACCTATGCACAGGTGCTGGCAAAAGAAGGGACATACGTCCAGCTCAAGATGCCTTCAGGTGAAGTGAGAAAGATCTTTGCAGAGTGCAAGGCCACTGTCGGTCAGGTAGGCAATGTCAGCCATTCGAACATTACGATCGGGAAAGCAGGCAGGAGCCGCTGGCTTGGTATACGGCCAACGGTCAGAGGTGTTGCCATGAACCCTGTAGACCATCCTCATGGAGGTGGTGAAGGCAGGGTCAAGGGAAACCACCCGGTAACGCCTTGGGGTGTTTCTACAAAGGGTCATAAAACTAGAAAGAAGCGCAACGATTCTGACAAGTTTATCGTGAAGAGGAGGAAATAAGCTGTGTCCCGTTCATTGAAAAAAGGACCTTTCGTAGATGATCACTTGCTGAAAAAGGTGCTTTCCTCACAGGAAAGCGGAAGCCGCAAAGTGATAAAGACCTGGTCGAGACGTTCTACCATACTTCCTGAATTTGTCTCACTGACTTTTGCCGTGCACAATGGCAAGAAGTTTGTCCCCGTATATGTGACCGAAGACATGATAGGACATAAGCTTGGTGAATTCTCTCCAACACGTACATTCTTCGGACATGCAGCTGACAGGAAATCTCAGAGAAAGGGGCGCTAGACATGGAAGCAAAGGCAATATTGCGGCATACTAGGGTTTCTCCACAGAAGACGAGGCTCCTGGCTGATAAGGTGAGAAACAAGCCTATTGCGGATGCACTGACCACGCTGAATCTGCTTGGAACCAAACGGGCACGAATAATGGCAAAGGTTCTGAATTCAGCCGTTGCAAATGCCATGACCACCGGGGTTATGGATGTGGATAATCTCTATGTAAAGTCAATACAGATTGACGAAGGAGCTCGTCTCAAACGCTGGACACCGCGTGCGCAGGGAAGAGCAACCCGTATATTAAAGAGAACAAGCCATATAGCTGTGGTACTTGAAGAGTTATAGGAAAGGGGAGCCAGGTGGGACAAAAGATACATCCGTATGGTTTTCGGCTCGGGATAACCAAAGACTGGAAAGCTCGGTGGTATGCTGAGAAAAGTTTTGGAGATCTGTTTGTTGAAGATAGAAAGATTCGCGAGTTTATTCAGAAAAACCTGAGTCATGCAGGGATTTCTAATATCGTAATCGAAAGGGCGGCAAACAAGGTCAAGCTGGTGATATATACCGGAAGGCCGGGTCTTGTGATCGGGAGAAAGGGCCAGGGCGCTGAAACGTTGAAGAACGATCTGGCTGCCTTTGTTGATAAGGACATCATGCTCGAAATCAAAGAGGTAAGAAGACCCGAGACCGATGCACAGATCGTTGCAGAGGGTATCGCCAACCAGCTGGAAAGACGTGTTGCCTATCGAAGGGCTATGAAAAGGGCTGTGGGCCAGGCAATGAGGATGGGGGCCCAGGGCATAAAGGTTGCGTGCGCAGGAAGACTCGCAGGGGCAGAGATTGCCCGGAGAGAGTGGTACAGGGAAGGCAGAGTGCCGCTTCATACTCTTCGCAGCGATATCGACTATGGTTTTGTCGAGGCGCATACTATTTACGGTGTTATCGGTGTGAAGGTCTGGGTTTTCCACGGTGAGATCGTAAAGAGACAGGAAGAGGCAACCTCATAAGGGAGATACGGTCATGTTGATGCCAAACAAGGTTAAGCATAGGAAAGTACATCGAGGGCGCATGACAGGAAGCCCTGAGAAGGGTTCAAATGTATCCTTCGGAACATATGGGCTTCAGACACTTGAGCCTCACTGGATAACAGCACGGCAGATCGAAGCAGCACGTATTGCCATTACACGTTCCGTAAAACGCGGCGGCAAGGTCTGGATCCGGGTGTTTCCTGATAAGCCGATTACCAAGAAACCTGCAGAGACCAGGATGGGTAAAGGAAAGGGAGCCCCGGAAGAATGGGTTGCATCCGTTAAGCCCGGAAGGATTCTCTTCGAGATAGACGGTGTTACGTATGAGCAGGCAAAAGAAGCATTCAGGCTTGCCTCGCACAAGCTTCCCATAAAGACAAGATTTGTTATGCGGGAGGGACTTTATGAAGGTTAGTGAATTACGAGACAAGACGAGAGAAGATTTGAACACGCTCAAGAAGAAATGCTCTCGTGACATAATGGATGCACGTTTCAAGAATACTATGGGTCAGCTTGAGAACAAAAGCATTATACGCAAGCTCAGGCGTGATATTGCGAGGATCAATACGATCATCCAGGAGAAGCAGTGATGGCAGAGAAATCCGTAAAGCGCGAGTTGTCGGGCATAATCACCAGCGACAAGATGGATAAGAGCGTAGTGGTGACAGTGGAAAGACTGGAAAAGCATCCCGTATTCAAGAAGTATATCCGGAGAAGGATGACATTCAAGGCCCACGACGAAAAGAATGAATGTAGAATGGGTGACAAGGTATTGATTCGAGAATGCAGACCTCTCAGCAAAGATAAATGCTGGAAGGTCGTTGGCATACTTGAGAGACAAGAATAGGCTTATTTGTGGAGGCGAGCTATGATTCAGCAGCAGACAAGGCTGAAAGTTGCAGATAACTCTGGGGCGAAAGAAGTGATGTGCATCAAGGTACTGGGCGGCTCCAAGCGCAGGTATGCCTCTCTGGGCGACATTATAGTCGTGACGGTAAAAGAGGCGATACCCCGTTCCAAGGTGAAGAAGGGTGATGTGTGTAAGGCTGTTGTGGTCAGGACGAAACGGACCCACAAGAGAAGCGATGGCTCGTCTATCCGGTTTGATGAAAATTCAGCGGTCATATTGAATAATCAGAATGAACCTGTTGGAACACGTATCTTCGGACCTGTTGCAAGGGAACTGCGGGCAAAGAATTTCATGAAGATTGTTTCCCTGGCCCCAGAGGTGCTCTAGGAGTAAAGAAATGGCAAAACATGAAGCGGGCAAAATCAAAAAAGGCGATACCGTTGTTGTTCTCGCAGGGAAGAACAGCGGTAAACAGGGACAGGTGCTGCGTGTTCTTAATAAAAAGAACAGGGTTCTAGTGGAGAGGGTCAACCTGGTGAAGAAGCACCAGAAACCCACCCAGAATTCTCAGGGAGGCATCATAGAGAAAGAGGCAAGTATCCATACATCCAATGTTGCCCTCAATTGTCCCAAGTGCAAAAAGGGTGTCAAAGTCGGATACAAATTTCATGACGATGGCCAAAAGGTGAGAGTTTGCAGGAACTGCGGAGAAGAGTTGGATACGTGAGGTGTAGGTAATGGCGCGGCTAAAGGAATATTATAATAAGGAAGTGATCCCCAGTCTCGTAAAGGAGTTTGGATACAAGAACATTAACGAGGTACCGAAGATCGTCAAGATCGTGATCAATATGGGACTCGGTGAGGCTGTTCAGGATGTAAAGGTCATAGATAAGGCTGCAACTGAGCTGGCACTAATCTCCGGGCAGAAAGCTATCGTCAGAAAGGCACGGAAATCGATCGCCGCTTTCAAGCTCAGAGAGGGCATGCCTGTCGGATGTACTGTAACGCTGAGGGGCTCGCACATGTATGAGTTTTTAGACAGGCTCATCAATGCGGTGCTGCCTCGTGTAAGAGACTTCAGGGGGGTTTCATCCAAGGCTTTTGACGGAAGAGGAAACTACACGCTGGGTCTCAATGATCAGTCCGTATTCCCGGAAATAGATTACGATAGCATTGACAAGCTTCGCGGAATGAATATAACGATGGTGACCACGGCTGGCACAGATGACGAAGGCCGGAGCCTTTTAGGCGCATTCGGCATGCCATTCAGGAGGTAAGTGGGTAAGATTATGGCTAAGAAATCATTGATAGCAAAGCAGAAACGACCTCAGAAATTCAAGGTCAGGGCGTATAACAGATGTTCCATATGCGGCAGGCCTCATGCATATTACAGGAAGTTCGGTATTTGCAGGTTGTGTCTGAGAAAATATGCAATGCAAGGCGAAATACCCGGCCTTAAGAAATCAAGCTGGTAAAGGGGACAAGGATGCTTACTGATCCTATTGCAGATATGATAACAAGGATAAGGAATGGTGCTCAGGCTTCAAAAGAGAGCGTTGACATACCTGCTTCCAAGATGAAGCTCAATATTGCCGACATCCTCATGAAAGAAGGCTACATCAAAGGATATAAGGTAATAGATGACGGCAAGCAGGGTCTGCTTAGGGTAAACCTTAAGTATTTCAACTCGCGCCATGTCATAACAGGTATCGAAAGGGTATCGAAGCCGGGGCGCAGGATTTATAAAGGAGCGGGCGAGATCCAGCCGGTACGCAAGGGACTGGGAATTTCCATCGTAAGCACATCCAAGGGTGTGATGACCGACCACAAGGCAAAGGCCGACAATGTGGGCGGAGAAGTTCTGATCAGGGTCTGGTAAGGAGCGGAAAAGATGTCAAGGATAGGTAAGATGCCCATTCCCATTCCAGATGGTGTCACAATAAAGATCGATAATGACAGCATCAGCGTGAAAGGGCCAAAAGGTACACTGACAAGAAAATGTGTCGGAAATATCGAGATAAAGAAAGAAGAAAATTCCCTTCACCTGGTAACGCTTGATGATGAACGTCAGACAGGGGCCTATCACGGGCTGATGAGATCATTGGTAAACAATATGGTGATCGGTGTTACGGAAGGCTTTACCAAGAAACTCAGGATAGTCGGCGTAGGTTACCGGGGAGAAGCAAAAGGTAATATTCTCTTATTGAACGTGGGCTATTCGCACCCGGTTGAGTTTCCTCTTCCGGCAGGTATAACGGCAACGGTTTCAAAGGACGGCGTTATCGACGTGGAAGGGATTGACAAGGAACTCGTCGGAGATATCGCCGCCAAGATCCGCAAGGTGAGGAAGCCTGATTCCTACAAGGGAAAAGGTATACGCTACGTGGATGAAGTGGTGAGGATCAAACCTGGAAAGAGCGCATCAAAGGGTTAGGAAAGATAGAGTGTAAGGAGACGTAGAGGTGGGTAAAAAAAGTGCCAAAGAAGCTCGGCAGTATAGAAGAGCCAGAATACGTAAAGTTGTGGAAGGGACACCGGAAAGACTTCGGCTGAGCGTGTACAGGGGCAACAGAAATATATATAGCCAGATCATTGACGACACGAAAGGCATTACGCTCGTGGCAGCCTCCAGTATGAGCCCGGAGATTCGCGATAAAGTCAAAGGTTTTACGATCGAAACAGCGAAGCAGGTAGGCGAACTCCTTGCCCTCAAGGCAAAGGAAAAAGGGATAGAGAAGGTCGTCTTCGACAGAGGTGGCTACAAGTATCATGGTAAGGTCAAGGCGTTATCGGATGCAGCACGAGCCGGGGGACTGAAGTTTTAGACAAGGAGATTAGAGTTGGCTAGGGTAGAAAACTTTGAAGAACAGGATCAGTTGATTGATAAGGTTGTTTTCATAAACCGTGTTGCCAAAGTGGTTAAAGGCGGGAAACGTTTTCGTTTCAGCGCCCTGATCGTGGTCGGTGACGGCAATGGCAAGGTCGGCCATGGTATCGGCAAGGCCAAGGAAGTGGCTATAAGCATCAGAAAAGGCCTTGATGTAGCCAAGAAGTCTATGGTTACTGTACCGATAGTAGGCGGAACGGTTCCTCATGCCATGATCGGAGAATTTGGTTCTTCAAAGGTCGTCCTGAAGCCGGCCGCACCCGGAACGGGAATCATCGCAGGCAATGCCGTTCGAGCAGTGATGGAGGCCGCCGGCTTCCATAATGTCGTTGCCAAGACGCTGGGTTCAAGAAATCATAACAATGTGATCCGTGCCACATTCGACGCCCTGCAGCGCATGGAGACAAGGGAACATGTCGAGGCAAAAAGGGGCATCACTCTGGAACACATGAAGAGATCATAAAAGAGGGGTTTGGTAAGTTGGCTGGAAAAATCAAAATAACGTTAAACAGGTCTGTTATCGGATCCACTCAGGATCAGAAGGATATAGTAAAGGCCCTCGGGCTGAAAAGACGCGGGAGATCACGGGTTTTGCCGGATAACGACTCGACAAGAGGGGCAATACGTAAGATTTCTCATCTGCTAGTATGGGAGGAGATATAGTCATGCTGGATCTGTCCAATCTGAAGCCGGCCCCGGGCTCCAAGAAGAAGGTGAAAAGGGTAGGCAGGGGTAATGCATCCGGAACAGGAACAACAGCCGGAAGAGGAACAAAGGGGCAGAAATCCAGATCAGGAGGCAAGGTTCCCACATGGTTTGAAGGGGGACAGATGCCTATCTATCGAAGATTGCCCAAAAGAGGGTTCAAGAACCGTTTTCGCAAGGAATATGTAATCATCAATATCAGCGATCTGGCTGATTTTGAATCAGGGAGTGTTGTCGACAGGCAGGCCTTGAAGGAAAAAGGCCGGATCCCGTCATTGGATGTTGCTGTGAAACTGCTGGCAGATGGAGACATTGCCGTTCCTCTTACCATCAAGCTTGATAAGGCATCAGGCAGTGCTGTGGTAAAGATCGAAAAGGCCGGCGGATCATTTGAGGCATTATAAGGGGTAATACGTGGCATACGGATTTGACAATATCGGCAAGGTTCCCGAGTTACAGAAGAGGATACTCTTTACCCTGTTCATGCTGTTCGTATACAGGATAGGTATTCATATACCTACACCCGGGATAGACTCGGCTATCATGGCCGAGTGGTTTGAGCAGCAGCAGGGAACCCTGCTCGGTATGTTCGATATGTTCGCAGGGGGCGGGCTCAGAAGCCTGTCCATCTTTGCACTGGGTATTATGCCGTATATCAGTGCATCCATTATTATACAGCTTCTGGGTATGGTGCATCCGACATTCGAGCAGCTTCAGAAAGAAGGGGCTGCAGGCCGGCATAAGCTTACCCAGTACACAAGATACGGCACTGTGGTCCTGTGCCTTGTTCAGAGTTATTTCATGGCCTTCGGCGTGGAGCAGATGACTGGACTGGGCGGGGAACCGGTGGTGTTGATACCGGGCTGGGGGTTCAGGCTTACCGCCATGATAACCATGACAACCGGAACGTGCTTCCTAATGTGGCTCGGCGAGCAGATTACCGAGAGGGGCATCGGAAACGGCATATCCCTGATCATCTTTGCCGGTATTGTAGCACAGATGCCGGTAGCCATATACAACAGTGTGCGGCTCACCCGTACAGGCGAACTTCCTATCTTCCTGCTCCTGATCCTCGTAATATTAATGCTCGGTGTTCTTGCCGGAATCGTATTTATGGAGACTGCCCAGCGCAGGATCCCGATACAATATCCAAAGCAGATCCGCGGGCGTAAGGTATACGGGGGGCAGAGCACGCACATGCCGCTCAAGATCAATGTTTCCGGTGTTATTCCGCCGATATTTGCATCATCCATCATTGTCTTTCCGGCAACCATTGCCCAGTTCTTCCCGGAAGTGCAGTTTATGAAGGCTGTCTCTGATGCAATGAATCCCGGTGGAATTCTCTACAATCTGATTTATGTGATCGCAATTGTATTCTTTACATATTTTTATACTGCTGTTGTCTTCAATCCTGTCGATGTGGCGGAGAATCTGAAAAAACACGGCGGATACGTGCCCGGCATAAGACCGGGAAAGGCAACCTCGGATTATCTGGACAAGGTGCTTTCAAGGCTTACCTTTATCGGTGCAATTTACCTGTGCGTTGTCTGTGTATTGCCCATGGTGCTCATTTCAAAAGCAAATGTGCCGTTTTACTTCGGCGGAACATCATTACTTATCGTAATAGGAGTTTCGCTTGATACGATGAGCCAGATAGAATCTCATCTGATTTCCAGGCAGTATGACGGGCTCATGAAAACTGGCCGGATAAAATCAAGACGCTAACGTGTAAAAACATACGAGGGGGAGACAATGAATATAATATTAATCGGACCACCAGGGGCAGGAAAAGGTACACAGGCCAAGAGAATGATAGACAGACTGGGTGTTCCTCAGGTTTCCACAGGGGATATGTTTAGGGCAGCGGTAAAAGAAGGCACCCCGATGGGGTTAAAGGCCAAAGAATATATGGACAAAGGTGCTCTGGTACCTGATGAAGTAGTTATAGGGGTAGTTGCGGAAAGATTTGAGAAGCCGGATTGCAAGAAAGGCTTTATCCTCGACGGGTTCCCAAGGACACTGGATCAGGCAAAGGCTCTTGACGGGCTGCTCGAAAAGATGGGATCGTCTCTGGATCATGTAGTTGTCATCGAAGTGCCGGATGATTATCTGGTAGAGAGGCTTACCGGCCGCAGAACCTGCA
>JAFGTK010000121.1 GCA_016934135.1 Deltaproteobacteria bacterium
CTCTGTATACCCTATGATGGCCCCCAGCATATTGTTGAAATCATGGGCAACACCGCCGGCAAGGACGCCCACTGCCTCCAGTTTCTGTGACTGGAGCAGCTGGCCCTGCAGTTTTTTCTGTTCCTTCTCGGTCTGTTTTCGCTCGGTGATGTCCCCCGCGATCTCGAGCCGTACGTCCCGGCCATCCGGCCATCGGATTATCTGGTCAACAATTTCCACATCTACATTCATCAGGGTATTGTGGAATTCCCACTTGTATGGCATCCCGCCGCTGTTGAGAATGATACTGTTGGTGCAGAAATCGCATGGCTGGTCAAAGCCTTGCAGTTCCTTGTAGCAGATTCCACCGGTCGGGTCTTTTCCGATCAGGTTTTGCAATCGCCGGTTGGAAAAGAGTATTTTGTAGGTGAAGGGATCGGAAACATAAATGAGTTCATTCAGGCTGTCAAAGATAGACAGGAGCTGTCGGCGCTCGAAGTCTCTCGCTTCCTCAGCTTTTTTCCACTCGGTGATATCAAAGAAGCTTACATTGATACTGTTGCTGATCAATTTGGTGCCGACAACCATGGTGTGCACGGTTCCATCCTTGCAGCGTATCGGACATTCGAACGATTCCATGTCGGTGTTGTCGGCTATGGCACGTTCCAGGTCTGTTCGCCATTTTGACGTTACCTCACCGCGAAGGTCCGGATCGGGTAAGGCAAGCTTCCATGCCTGCTCAAGGTTCGGCACGTCATCGATAGTGTATCCAAGAACCTGGCTAAGACGGTCGTTTACGGCGATTACTTTCCCCTCCAGGGTTAGATTTATGAGCGGGATGGGCGCATTCATGAAGAGCGAGCGGAAGCGGGCTTCACTCTCCTTCAATGCCTCTTCCGCACGCTTTCTTTCAGTTACATCCACGGTCATGGAGAGAATCTGTTTTTGGCCCTGAATCTCCAGCAGAATGGAGGAATACGTGATATGGCGATTGGTCCCGTCCTTCTTTCCAACAGTGGTTTCACGATTCTTCACGGAACCGGTTTTCATCAACGTGTCGATGACATCCGCTGTTTCTTCCTCGCGGATGAAAGCAAAATCTTCGGTCCTCAGACCAAGAAGCTCTTCCCTGCTGATTCCACGGCTATCGAGAAACGACTTGTTTGCTTCCAGATACCTGCCGTCTTCTAGAGCGGTAATGACGATCGGATAGGGGGCATTTTCAAAGATCGCCCGAAACTTTGCTTCGCTCTTGACCATCGCTTCCTGTGCTTCCTTGATTGTCTGGATGTTCAGGTCCAGTCCGATGATGCGCGAGGGGACACCCTTTTCATCCCATTCAACGGCCTTTGACTTGGAGAGAACCCAGCACCAGGTGCCGTCCGCCCTGAGCTGGCGGAACTCGATCTCAAGTAGTCCTCTGCCTCCGCCGGTTATATAGTCCCTGAACGACCGGTCCACCCTGGGCCTGTCTTCGGGATGCATGAATTTTCGTATCTCTGCCAGGGGCAGTTTTTTATCTGCCGGCGGGTACCCCAGCAGGGCAAACCAGTGACTGCTCAGGTAGCCGGTCTTCATTGCGGGACGGTAATCCCACAAACCGGCATTGGCAGCCTCTGCGGCAAGCCGCAGAAGCTCGGACTGGTCCAGGAGTTCCTGTCGGGCCGTCTTTAGAGCGGTCACTTTTTCTTTCAGCCTGCGTCTCAGGAAATAACTGATACTCAACAGGCCGATGATGAACAGGGATATAAAGACGTTTACTACATGGAGCAGTCGTCTGGTCTCAGGGTCAAGCCATCCGCTTATATCCAGGGATATCCATCGCCTGCGGATGGTATCGATCTCGCTTTTTGGGATCGTGTCAAGGGCCTTCTGGATCGAACTGTACAGCAACGGGTATTTACGGCTTACGCCGATGCTCCACGCAAGGGCATAGTCTGTCTTGCCGGCCACGCGCAGGCTGGGAATGCCCTCCATGGAGATGATATCCGCGCCCATTCCAATAAAGGTGCCCGAAGCTGAAGAAAACTCAATGGGCGGGAACTCGATGTTGAACAATAGCGTGAGTTTTTCGGGATTGTTCTCCAGCCAGGTTCGTTCTTCGGCAGTGAGCTTCACAGCAGGAATATCACCGGCACGGGTAAATGAAGCGAAGCCAAGGGAGATGGCAGGCAGCAGCAAAAGGATAATCAGAAGGATTGCAACTTCCCGGAGAAGGCCCCTCCGGCAGGGGAGCGGATTGAAGATTGCGCTGTTGGCTCGAGAAGACATTTGTTCCTTCATAATTTTTTCCGTAAAAGGCTATTATGTACTCACTTAATACAATATAACGCTTTCCGTCACCTGCGGGAATAGAACAAATCAGAATTTACCCCCGTGTGCAGGGCAAGTGCCGGCAGGGTAATGCTGGTAGCATTGTCCGGGGGAGTTCTGGTAGAGTGCTGCCAGAGAAGAAAGGGGCAGTGACCCCGGTGATGACAACTGAGAGAAAGCACAGGAGGAGACATGAATCTGAGGAAGGCCCTGGTGGAATCTGTTCAGAGACAATGTTCCGGTTCACTGCAGGAAAAAGTGGAGCGATTCATAAAAGCACCGCGGAGGGAAGAGAAGGCCTCGCCGTTCAGTGTGGTGACCCTGGAGAACGCTTCGATCGGGATAAGCTATAACCTGTTTCACCGGGATTGTCCTGAACTGCAGCGGTACAAAGACTGGGACGAAAGGTCCGTTATCGGCAGGGAGGCCCGGGAGATCATAAAGCTGTTCCTGTCGGATGATGCCATCAAGAGGACCCCGGGACTGGCCGTGCTCAACGCCCTGTCGCAGGAATACATGCGGGACCACCCCGGTTCGTATCAACTGGATTTTGAAACCGATATCATGGATCTGATGAACCCGGACAAATCCACCAGGGTGGGTCTTGTGGGATATTTTTATCCCATGATCGACAAACTCATGCCCAGGGTGAGTGAGCTGATCGTCCTTGAGAAGTCCGAAGCCCTGCTTGCGGGTTCGTATCCCTTTACCATGACCGGTGACCCTGCGGATCTCGAGCGCTGTGAAAAGGTGCTGATCACCGCCACCACCGTGCTGAACGACACGCTGGCAGACCTGCTGCCTCACTGCAGAAATGCCGGTTTTGTCGGGGTGATGGGGCCAACGGCCGGCTTCCTGCCGGATGTGCTCTTCGAACTCGGGATCCATGCCGTTGGCAGCACCTGGATAGACGACCCGGCATTGTTCCTTGACCGGTTCACCAGCGGGATCAAGTGGGGGGATTCCACCCGCAAGGTCTGGAATCTGCGCAAAGGGTGAAGAAAATAAGGTGCAGGGTTTAAGGTATAAGGTCCAGTCCGCCGCGGCGGATGAATACTGTACCCCGTAGACCACCATCGTATTAAGATCTCAATCCTTCCTTCTTGATAGTTGCTGCTCTTTTATCACCTCTACCCGTCTTGTTGCCACGACCCCGGCAACGCAGACCAGTGTCGAACCGACCCAGGTAAAGGGGTCGAGCGACTC
>JAFGTK010000122.1 GCA_016934135.1 Deltaproteobacteria bacterium
ATGCTGGAGGAGAGGAAAGTATGAAGAGCAATCTTCATCCCCTGATCCAAATAAAAGATTCCTTGCTGTTGTTCGTGATAAAAGGCCATAAAGGCCTCACCCTCATCGAACTGCTCCTGGTGATTGGCATCATAGGGATCTTAAGCGGCATAACGATACCGGCTTACACCAGGCACAGGGATAATGTATATGCGCAGCAGGCAGTGGCGGATATCCTGAATGTCGAGCTGACCCTGGATAAATTTTATGCGGAAAACGGCCGTTACCCGAACAGCCTCGCTGATATCGGCAAGGCAGGGCTTGAAGATCCCTGGGGGAACCCATACCAGTACCTGAACCTGGCAAATGATCCTCATCAGAATCAATGCCGCAAGATACGCAATATCCATCCCGTCAACACTGACTACGATCTTTACAGCAGCGGCAAGGACGGGATGTCACCAAAACCCCTTAATGCGGAGGGGAGCTGGGATGATATCATACGCGCATACGACGGCTCTTTTATCGGGCTGGCCAGAGAAATCATTTAGGTGTTGTTGCAGGATGAAAACAACGAACATAGTACTCAGGAGTAGACTCGCCCGCAGGATATTTATCCTGTTTATCATCTGTGCAATCGCACCCATGACGATCTTTGCACTTATCTCATTCATGCAGGTTAACAGACAGATCGAGGCGAATATAAAAGAGAATCTCCGCAGCCAGGCTTCCTCGCTCGGCACTTTGATTATCGACAGGATCGTACTGGTAGATATGGAGATGGAGATGCTTGTAAAGAACCTGGATGAAGACTTTTCCCTTCAATGGGACATTGATGAGCGCAGCAGGAATGAAAGCCTGCACAGGCATTATCTATGGCTGAGTCTGGTTTCAAAAGACGGAAAACCTGTCAGGGAACTGTTGGGACAGAATCCCGGTCTGCCCCGACTCGACAAAGATCAGATGGAAGATGTGCTTTCCGGCCAGACTCTTTTGTTCACAGAACCGGATGAGAACATGCCTGTCCCGGTATATGTCTGCAAGAGGGCCCTCATTCCCGGAGGCAGCAGTTTCATCCTGCTGGCAAGGATCAGGCCGGAATATTTAATCGGACTGAACAGGGCTGAGATTGAGCTGGAGAAGGTGAAGATATGTATTGTCGAGGGGAATAGGGTTTTATATTCCTCCCTTCCCCCGGAGTATCATGATAATCTCCTGAACAGCATGCCTTCCGGGCCCATCGGATCAGGAATCTTTGACTGGAGTCATGGGGGGCTCACATTTATGGCGGGCAGCTCCCAGGTATTTATAAAGACAAGATACAGCGGTCCAACCTGTACGATAATCCTCAGCATGCCAAAGGAGTACATAATGGGACCCATGGCCCTGTACAGGAACACCTACGTCCTTGTTTTTTTCATAGCCGTCTTAATCGTCATGCTCCTGAGCATTAACCAGATCAGAAAGAGCCTCATTCCTCTTGACAGGCTGCAGAAGGGAACCGGAAATATCTCCCGGGGTAATTTTAGTTCCAGGGTTGCCATAAAGAGCAACGATGAGTTTGGGATGCTGGCTGAATCATTCAACACCATGGCCGAAAGACTCGATCATCAGTTCAAGACCCTCAAAACAATGGCAGGCATTGATCGTGCAATTCTCTCCGTGCTTGATACCGAAAAGATCGTGGATACGGTTCTTTCGCGTGCTAGTGATGTCTTGCCGTGCGATTGTGTATGCACCTGTCTATTTGACAGGAAAACAGATACCAGGTGGGATTGTTACACAAAAGATATCAATCATCCCGGCAAAAAGATAGCCCGCACCATGGAGTTGACAGGAGGTGAACTGGCTCAGCTCTATCAGAACAGGAACCATATGATAGTGAACCATGATCAGGCTCTTCCGGTATATCTTGATGACATGGCGGCTCAGTCAATGAGTTCCTTTCTTGTGATGCCTATCATAATAGGAGAGAGGATATCAGCTATCATCGCACTTGGAAATACAGCCCTGCAGCACTACTCAAAAGATGTTCTGCTGCAGGCCAGGCAAATCGTTGACAGAATCGCTGTTGCACTTTCAAACACAAACCTTATGGAAGATCTGAACATGCTCAACTGGGGGACACTGCAGACACTTGCACGGGTTGTCGACGCGAAGTCTCACTGGACGGCGGGTCATTCGGAACGTGTCGCGGACATTGCCGTGAAGATCGGCATTGCCATGGGACTTTCCGTTCGAGAGGCAGAAACCCTGAAGAAGACCGGGCTCCTCCATGATATCGGAAAGATAGCCACCCCCCGCGCACTGCTTGACAAGCCCGGAAGGCTTACAAACGAGGAGTTCGGCATCATACAGGAACATCCGGGAAACGGTGCCAGGATACTCGAACCGATCACTCCATACCGGGAAATTATCCCCGGGGTGCTGCAGCATCATGAACGTTTTGACGGAAAAGGGTATCCGGACGGTATATCAGGCAGGGAGATCGCACTGCATGCCCGTATACTTGCGGTTGCCGATACCTTTGATGCCATGATCTCAAACAGGCCCTATCGAGAAGGCATGAGATTTGCCTCTGTTGTCAGAACCATAAAACAGGAGGCAGGGCATCAGTTCGACCCTGAGGTTGTGGATGCATTCCTCAGTATTATCAATGAAGAAGCTCTTGTAGAGGTATGTGCATGAAGACAAAGAACAACGCCCTTGGCATTATCGTGATCAGTATCTCCTGCATATTGTTTATGCAGTGCTCAAGCAGTTCCACATCCCCATTGGAGACAGTGGGTTTATGGACAACAATCAATGAAGACTATGCCGGGGAAACGATAGAGTTTACACCAGAGACAATAACCATGAGTTCTGCAAGTCAGAGGGTGTTAGAGTACACCATCGACAAGGTGACATCTGAGAAGGGGCCCGTATCTGACAGCACCCTTTATACGTTCCATTATACCGATAAGGCAGGGAACAGGAATCTGTTCAACCTCATTTATACCTCTGAGGACGGCGGCACACTGATGTTCAAATCCGAACAGGATATTCTCTGGAAGAGGATGTAGGGCATTACTAGTTTCTCGGTGAGAAACGCACATAAGTGTCTTTGGGTACCTTGTAGAGCGTGATGCTGATTCCATATTCAGGGCTGACTCCCATGGAAATAAAGCTGTTTGCGAGATTTTTTCTCAGCTCGAGCACCCTTTTATGCAAATACCATGTCTGATAGTATGAAGGTATGCCCAGCAGGCGTTTTACCTCTGAGGGGGGAAGGATAAACCCCTGACACTCGTTTCTGATAAGTTCCTTGATAACAGTTATGGCACGCTCACATCGTCGGTCTTCCCGGATATTAATATGTTCTCCCATTATCAATTGCCCCTTTAAATTTCAATATGCCCTAAAAAACACTTCACAGTAACTGTATCCATCATTGGATATTTATTGAGCAATGTGTGTGCCAAGCAAAAGAGTTATTAATATCAGTAACATAGATAATTAAAAGCTATAATAAAGAATCAGAAAAGAAAACAATTACCCATATGAAAGGTAAATAATTACCGTTATATTGAGTGTGTTGTGTGGATAAAAGATGACTGGCAGCCGGGAAGATGGGTAATTGACATGATTGGTGACCATGCTGATGCTATGATGTAAATTGCATTATCTGTTAATCCCAATGTGCTCTGCATCCCGGATCAATGTATTTCCATTTCAGGGCTTGAAAACAACAATATCGGTTCTATTTTGTATCGAATGTCCAGGAAGTTCATCTGAGAATACCATGGCTCCGGTATAAGGATATCATCCATGTGCAATCAGAAAATCATGATCATGTGCATCGGTTTCGTGATTGGTTTCTTCAACTGTGGCTATTCCCGCAGCAGTGATTTCAGTGATGAGGCAGAGCTTTGCTATTCAGACACTGCCGGAAATACTGATGTGGTAGTTTTTTCGGCAAAAAACAGCATGGAATATGCATTCACTCAGAACATAGAGGGGATTTGGAAGGCTGCAGGACGATATGGAAAGAGCGGGGAAGAAAAAAATGCAGAGCGTTACTCTACCGAACTGCGCATAAATTATCTCTTTGCCGGAAAGGTGTATTCGTCAGTCATTACAAAGTGGATGACAGACGAGTTTGCCGGAATTGATTGGCAATATTACATTGGTCCTGCCTTTGGGTATCGATTCATAGAAGGCCCTGCACATTTTTTATCCGCTGAGGCAGGAGTAAACTACACAGTGTTGGATTACACAGATCACAGCACCGAAAGAACTATAGAAGGCAGGGCCTTTGCAGAATATGAATACGTGATCATGCCCAAGACCAGATTCAAGTCTTCCCTTGAATTCTTCTATAACTTTGAGGAAAGCAAGGCGTTCAATCTAAATTCTGAGATTTCATTGGTAAATTCGCTGGATGAGTATTTTGCGATCAAAACCAGTCTTGAAATTGAATATGAAAATAAACCGGTTGACTCTACGCTCAAGAAAACAGATTCTATTCTGTCCTTGGCCATTGTGTTTGCATATTAAACCTGTATACTCAATAGACCGGGACTGCTTTATGTTCATGATCGTTTTTAACAGTTTTTAATGAATGATGGAGGAAGCAGAGATATGGTATCCAAAAATGAGGTTATAGAGCGGGCACACAGGATCGGGTTCGACGACATCGGTTTTACAACTGCTGAGCCTTTCGAGGATCACCGAAAAGTACTGGCCTCGCGGATACAGGATTACTCATGGATTACAAAGATGGGCCTCGATCTGGAAAAGGGTATTGATCCGAAAATTATTCTGCCGGGCGCGAAATCCATTATCGTACTGCTCGATGTCTATTTCCGGGAGGCATTCCCTCCGTCCATGGAAGGGCATTTCGGCCGGTGCTACATGGATGACGACCGGGTGACCAGGGACGGGCTGTCCAAGAGGATCAAGGAGTTCCGGTCATATTTAAGGAATAATGGCATTGATTCCAAGGTGCCGTTTCATCTGCCCCACCGGGTGGCTGCCGCCCGTGCAGGGGTCGGGACATTCGGCAAGAACTGTCTGCTCTATGCAAACAGGGTGGCTCGGAAGAGTTCATGGGTGATCCCGCTTGCCGTGGTCATTGATCATGAATTTTCCCCGGATGAACCCACCGTGGCCCTGGGTTGCCCTGACTGGTGCAGGAATGCCTGTATCGCGGCATGTCCCACAAAGGCACTGTCAGGACCGCGAAAGATAGACCCCCGAAGGTGTATTTCCTATTTGTCGTATTTTGGTCCGGACATTACCCCCATAGACCTTCGTGAACCTATGGGCATGTATATCTACGGGTGCGACCGCTGCCAGAATGTGTGCCCGAGAAATGCCCCCTGGCTGGCCCAGGAACTGGACATGAACCACAAGGTGGCCCTCATGGCTGGAGATTTCGATCTTTCAAGGCTGCTGCACATGGACAGTGAATATTTTGAAGCTAAAATCTGGCCGCATATGTTTTATGCGGGCGCCGAGGGGATCTGGCGCTGGAAGATGAATGTAGCCAGGGTTATGGGAAACAGCCTCGATGAAAAATACATACCCGATCTCATCAGAGCTGTCCGCGAGAATACCGACGAACGGGTACAGGGCATGGCAGCATGGGCGCTCGGCCGTATCGGCGGAGCGGATGCCCGCACAGCATTGAAATATTTTGAAAAGGGAAGTGAAGGCCTGTTCAGAGAAGAGATTCATCTTGCCCTTCAGCAGTGCTCTGCCTGAGTCGATGTGTCTCCAACTGTTGAAATTTAATTCTGCTGAGGATGGAAAGCATGCCTATTTAAGTATACAGCCGCGGTCGAACCCATGCTGAAAAAAATCGGCGGACGTCTGCTGTGGATGGGATCCATGGACCAGGTCTTCATTGGTTTGCAAAAGGACCGGTGGGATATGGTCTTGCCGGTGGAGTACCCATCCCGCAAGGCATTGCTCCAGATGATCTCAACCCCCGAATATCTCGATGCCCATAAAGACCGGGAAGCCGGACTTGACAACTCTGTACTGCTTGCAAGCACAATGATTATGACCAGTATGAAAAGTTCAACACAAGAATTCCCGGCACTGAATGATTAAAGGCAATGCCATACAATCATATACTTGAAAAACCATGGCGATAATGATCTTAGACCCCTGACCCCTCAAACCATTCTGCCACAACATTACACATCACTTTGAACCCGGATAAAGAAGATAACTCAACTGGTGATATTTTATCCTGCAGACTGGCTATCAAGGAAGGATCTTTGCAATATTCGCAAATCTTATCCGTCCATGCCAGTATCACCTTACCGTTGCTCTTAAGATAGAAATATTTTTTACTACCATTATCAGGTATTTTTTCTATACAATTTAGTCATTCTATCCGAGGAGTAGAATATGAACAGTATGTTATACATTGTTTATGGCATTGGGAATGATTCAATAGGGCTGGTGGGGGAGATCACAACCCCCATAGCACGCATCGGCGGCAACATCGTTGACATGCGCCAGGACGTTCTTCACGGGCTCTTTACCATTTACCTGGTAGTGGATCTGAAGAAGGCATCGCTGTCGGTTGATGAGTTCTCCCGTTTGTTGGAGAAGATATCGGATAACACCGGGTTGTCTCTTTCCATGGAGAAATATAACCCGATTCCCCGCAGTGCCGAGAGGACGAATATGCTCGTCACGCTTGTCGGGCAGGACAAACCCGGCATCATCGCGGCAATTACCGATAAACTCGCCAGGTACAACATCAATATAGAGACATCCGATGTGGTGGCCAGAGAGGATATATTCCTCATGGACCTGCTTACCGATACAAGCCAGAGCGCATTGCCCATGGATAATCTCAAGACGGTTGTCAAAGAGATTATGCAGGCC
>JAFGTK010000123.1 GCA_016934135.1 Deltaproteobacteria bacterium
AAGTAAACTGAAAGATCAGCCACATCCATTGAAGCCTTTATATCCGGGATGTTGTGTATGTTGCCGCCGGCTAATATCTTTCCGGTAACAATTCCGCTCAGATCCTGATAATGGACAATCTGAAAATAAGGCGCAAGATCCGTATGGTCAAAGAGAACAGATGCGGAAAAATCCCCTTTCCCGATGATGTATGATGCGCTGAAGTCCATGCCCTGCTTTCCGCTCACATGTACTATGTTGTCATGAAGATCGAAGATGATCCCGACATCTCCCAAGCGCTCCTGATTGACGAATACATCACTGAGAATGATATCCCCGTTCAGGGAAGGATCGGCGAATGTACCGTTACCGCTTATACTGAACCTCGCCCGGCCCTTAGAAACATGGTTCGCAGCCAACACATCGATATTCTCAAGAGAAAACCCGCTGCCCGAGAGTTGAACCGCATACTCACCCTGCAGTGAGACCCACCCTGTGCCAATAAAGGGCTCATTACCCATGCCCGGAACGAGCTTCAGCGTATCCACCATAATTCTCTGGTTTTTGATGGTGGACAGAACAATGATCTTATCTACCTTCTGAAACCCGAGATCCATATCATCTCCTGTGAGCGAAACCGATCCCTGAGGATGTTTCATGCTTCCGTGGAGCCTTGCAGCAGCTGTTACCCTGCCGGTTAACCCTTCTGCAATATCCTGCAGAAAAACCGTAGTGCCATCCAGGTTTATCCTGATCTGCGGGTCTTTAATAAGGCGCCGGGTTTCCGGATCAACCACCTTGACCTCCCCTGATATATGAAGACGGGATCGATTGTTTTCGACTAGCATGTTATCAAGCGAAAACATGCCTTTGGCAAGGCCCATTGTGGAGCGAACATTCCCGATATGGTAATTCTTAAACTCCGCACCTGTTGCAGTAAGATTTATCCGTGCATCGGGAGAGTCCATACTCCCGCTCACCGACAGCTCCCCTTCAAGAACGCCTTCGATATCGGGTGCATTGAAAAAGTCCTTCACATTGGCATGATTAATCTCTGCAGCAAACTTCAGGGGCAGGTCGGTCCTGATCTGCGGGAACTTTTCAAAGAGCTTGACACTGCCTGATCCCTGAATCCGTGAACCTTTGTTTTCCAGAATCAGATTCGAAACCTTTACATTACCCTGCCGGTCAAGGCCTCCTGTGCAGGCAATATCTCCCAGGGTTATCCCTTCGAACCAGAGCTGTTTACCGTTGATAGAAACCTTGACCAAGGGATGGGAAAAGGTCTCGGATATATCGGCGGCAACAGCAAGTCTGCCATTTCCATCGATACCAAAAGGCTTTAGAGTGCCTTTCAGATCAGGCACATCAATCTCTATGCGCGCCATGATCTCCTGTGATGGAATATCAAGCGAACCTTTGGCTTCAAGTGTGCTCTGACCTGAACGTGCCTCAAGAATATCCACCCGCGCAACAGAGTCTTCAACCCCTCCACGGGTCTTCAGGAAAACATCAAGGGCAGGCCCGTTATCGTTAACTACCAGTTTTTCACAGGAGATATCGGCAGAGACCCGGAAAGACATCCTGCTCTGTGATATACCCGTACCGGAAAGGCTGATATTCGTACTCAGTCTCCCTTTCAGTGCGATATTATTGACAGGCAGTCTTTCGAGATCGATGCCTTCTCCATTTATTGAAAAGGTGTAGGATACGGCATCAAGTTCCCTGTTCCCGGTGAAGATCCCCGCAGGAAAGACTTTCTGAAGATCAACACATCCGTTTGCAGCGACAGACCCGGAAGCACTTATTATATGTGCATCCTTCACCTCAAGGATCCTGTCGATGAATCCGGCATCCAGATCGGCGCTGTCCACCTGTAAGCCTGCAATGATCCCTCCGCCATAATCCATATGCATCCGGACCTCAGGATTATCGAGTGTCCCTTTAAGACCAACCCGAACAACCATCTCGCCTGTAAGTGCATCCGATAAGTCCAGGGCATCTTTGAATTCAGGAAGCGACAGCGCTACATCAGCTGTGAGATCAAAATCAGGTTCTGTAAAAAGATCTTTTACAGAACCTTTCATACTAATCTGCGACAAGCCTGTTTCTGCCTGGATCAAAATCGGATCCAGCATGTCTTTGCGTAGTGATGTTCGGGCGAGCAGTCTTTGAAGATCGGCATTAATCTTCCGGCCTGTTAAGCTCATCCCTGCTGCCTGGGCCGTGAAATCCATTGATCGTGCAAACAGGTCTGCGTTTGTTGTAAGCTCTATACCTGAGATATCAGCATTAAAAGATCTGTCTTTATTTTCATACAGGACAGCCCCATCAACTATTATCAGCTCATTTACCACGACATTCAGGGGAATCTTACCCCCCTTTGTCTCTTTCTCGGCCGACTTATCCCAGGGAGAAAAGGCCTGCATCAGGATCAGGGTATTGTTGCTGTCCACACCAAGATACACCCATGGGCTTTGTACTTTTACATGTTCCATTACAATCCGGCCCTGAAAAAGGCTCATAAGCGACAGATCCAGAGAAAAGTCATCAAAACTCGCGAGTTTTCTCCCATCAGGGTCTCTCAGCACTGCACCTCCGATCCCGACCTCCCCCTTCAGTAATGAAACAGAGATGTCCTGCCATAAAAGCTCCCCATTTATAAATTCATTGAGCGTTGCAAGCATGAGTTTCTGTGCATGTTCGGTCTTCAGATAAACATGTACTCCCGAGACAAGGCATATGGTCACTGAGGTAACAATCACGATGAAGACAAGAAGAATCCTGATCAACCTTTTTCTCATACAATATATCCCTGCCTGAACATTTACCTATATTCAGTATTCATACAAACGGCCCGGACAATCATGCTTACATGGATTACCCGTTCAAAACAGGTTCTAATGATAATTATAATCCATCCGGGCAAGCAGGTCATATACCGATTCCATAAAGGGTGCGCCAGAACATGTAGCCGCAATACAATAACAGGAGTGCAGCGCCTTCTTTCCTTGAGATGCGTCTGCTGCCGCTGATGGCAAAGGGGAGCAGGATCACGGAAGATACAGTCATCATTATCAGATCCGGCAACCCCCCTTTTGGAACAGCCACCGGATTGATGATGGCTGTGATACCCATGATAAAAAGCAGGTTAAAGATATTTGAGCCCACGACATTGCCGATGGCAAGATCGCTCTGCCCCTTAAAGGTCGCGATTAACGATGTCACGAGTTCAGGAAGGCTTGTTCCTATTGCAACCAGCACCAGTCCGATCACCGCCTCGGAAACATGGAGTGTCCGCGCAATATCTATTGAGGAGGAAACAACCATCTTTCCGCCATATATGAGAAGGGCAAGACCTGCTCCGGTTGAAACAAGATTGATCCATACCTGCCTTCTCTTTTCATAAGCCCTCAGCCCGGCCGACTGGGTGACAAAGGTATCCTCTGCTCTCTTGTGCAATACCTCGCTGATTGTATAGTACAGAAAGACCACGAAAAACAGGAGCAGAATCAAGGCATCGGTCCTGTCATACATATCCGGTGATGTTCGAATTGCCATATCCGAGCCCATGATAACTGCTGCGCAGGCGGCAAGGATCATCATGGGAATCTCACGCGCGATAACAACCCCTTGTACATTCAAAGGCCTTATCAATGCTGCACAGCCAATGATAAGACCGATATTGGCGATATTCGATCCGATAATATTGCCGAAGGAAATCTCACTGCTTCCTTTAAGTGCTGCCGCAGTATTGACAGCCAGTTCAGGAGCACTTGTGCCGAATGCAACCACGGTCAGACCGATTACAAGGGATGATATCCCCAGATTCTGAGCAAGAGCCGATGCCCCGCGAACCATAAGGTCTCCGCCCCCAAGCAGCATGAACAACCCCAGGACCAGAAGTAAAAAATCGATCATGAGTATTCTCTTTCTCCTGAAGGAAATCGGTGGAAGATCAGATCGGTATTATCCAGGCAGCAGCGCCTCCTTTGTGGAACCTTCGGGCACACAGCTGAACTCGGTACGCACCCTGGGAAGTGCATCGGGATAATTCTTCTGAATAAAAGCGATCAGTTTTTCTCTGACCTCGCAGCGCAAACTCCACGCATTCGAGGCATCAGATGCACTCATGAGAGCACGAAGCTCAAGGGACTTATCCGTTGAATTGGTAACCTGAAGACCGCTGACCCTGCGATCCCACAAACCGGAACCCTCAAGAATCCTCTGCAGTTCTTCCCGTATACTCTGGACCGGAACCGTGTAATCGACATAGAGAAAC
>JAFGTK010000124.1 GCA_016934135.1 Deltaproteobacteria bacterium
GAAGTCGGGACATTTGTCCACGCCAGGAGAAAGGGAAGGTTGACGCAGAAGGATCACTGGATCAGTTTTGTAACAAGGCCCAAGGGCAGGGTGATCGTTGATGAAGGTGCGGCACAGATGCTTATAAACAAGGGCAAGAGCCTTCTTCCGTGCGGGGTTTTAAAGGTGGAAGGTAACTTCAGGGCAGGTGATCCTGTCGAGATTATTGAACATAAAGGGGATGTGATTGCTGTGGGGTTGAGCAATTTTACCTCGGATGAGATCGAAAAGGTCAAAGGTGCCAATACAAAGGATGTAATCGCCATACTTGCCCATGAATGCGATGAGGAAGTTGTTCACCGGAACAATCTGATCTTGAGAAAGGAGCTTGGACAGTGAGTAAGGAAACGATTGTCTCTCTGGCAGAGCGTGTCAAACGTGCTTCAAGAACCCTCATTAATCTTTCGACGACTGAGAAGACAAATGTTCTCATCAGCATGGCATCGGCATTGAGAGACAATATGACATACCTTCAGGAAGAAAACAGAAAAGATTTGGCAGGCGCACAGAAAAATAACCTGAGCACTGCCATGATAGACAGGCTTACCCTGAGTGATGGTGTTGTCGAAGGCATGGCTCGTGCCCTGGAAGAGATCGCTGAACTACCTGATCCCGTGGGTAAGATCACTGGTATGGTAAAAAGACCAAACGGTCTCATGGTTGGAAGAATGAGGATCCCTATCGGGGTTATTGGCATTATCTATGAATCCCGGCCCAATGTCACTGCCGATGCAGCCGGGCTTTGTCTGAAATCAGGCAATGCGGTAATCCTGCGCGGAGGATCCGAGGCATTCAATTCCAACAAGGCCATTGTCCAGGTTCTTCAAAGATCCCTTGAACTCTCCGGAATTGACCGGGATGTTGTAGGGTTTATCCCTGTTACCGACAGGCAGGCTGTCCTTGATATGCTCACCCTCGAGGAATACATAGACCTAATAATCCCGCGCGGCGGAGAAAGCCTTATCCGGACCGTGGTTGAGAACTCGATGATACCTGTACTGAAACACTATAAAGGGGTCTGCCATATCTTTGTCGATAAGGATGCAGATCTTGATAAGGCCTATGATATATGCCTGAATGCAAAGGCTCAAAGGCCAGGCGTATGCAATGCAATGGAAACCCTTCTTGTGGATTCTGCAATAGCAGAGGCTTTTCTTCCGGAGATGATCCGGATATTCTCGGATAACGGCGTTGAGATCAGAGGGTGTGACAAGACCAGGTCGATAGTTCCGGATGTAAAGCAGGCTAAAGAGGACGACTGGTATGAGGAGTTCCTGGATCTTATTCTTGCCGTAAAGATCACGGACAACATGTATGAGGCCATAGATCATATAGAGAAATACGGGTCAAACCATACCGAGGCCATCATCACGGAGAATTATACCCGTGCTATGGAGTTTCTGCGCCTGGTAGACTCATCCACAGTGCTCGTGAACGCTTCCACACGTTTTTCAGATGGCGGGGAATTCGGTCTGGGGGCTGAGGTCGGTATATCGACATCCAAGATTCATGCATACGGTCCCATGGGTATCGAAGATCTTACAATACAAAAGTTTATCTGCTTTGGAGACGGCCAGATCAGAAAATGAGGTTTGGAATATTCGGAGGAACATTCAACCCTGTTCATTCAGGGCATCTGCGGGTAGCAGAGGAGGTAAGGCAGTACCTGGATCTGGAAAAGGTCATCTTTGTTCCCTCATATCTCCCTCCTCATAAAGATCTTGCCGATAATGTGCATGCAGACAAGCGTCTGGAAATCGTAAAGATTGCCATCAAAGGAAATCCGTATTTCGATCTGTCTTCCTTTGAAGTGGAGAACAAGGGGAACTCCTATTCAATATTCACTATTGAGCATTTCCGCAAAATCTATAAAGCAACCCCATATTTTATCCTGGGACAGGATGCATTCAACGATATCCTTTCGTGGTATGACAAGGACAGGCTTTTTTCTCTTACCCATTTTGCTGTCATGTCCAGGCCTCATGCCCAGAGACTTCCTCTGAACAGGATCATCGGTGAGCATGCGGCTGGATATTCGCAGACCCAAAGAGGTTACATCAAAGAATGCGGCAATGAGATCATTTATATCGAGGTTACCCCTCTTGACATCTCTTCTTCAAAGATACGCGATATGTGCAAGAAACAAGAATCAATACGTTATCTTGTGCCCGAAGAGGTAGAAAAATATATTAAAAACGAAAGGATATATCTATAGATGGAACCCCTGTGGAGCATAGCTGTTGCGGCCCTTGAGGAGAAGAAAGCGACAAATGTCGTAGTGCTGGATGTCCGGGAATCATGCTCTTTTTCAGACTACATCATAATCTGTACCGGGATGTCGGACCGTCAGATAAAGGCAATGGCCGAACATGTTATCGAGGTGGCAGGGAAACCTTTCGGGTCAGAGGGAATAGAACAGGGACGCTGGGTCCTGCTGGACTATCTGGAAGTTGTTATTCATATCTTCCAGGATGATATAAGGCGCTATTACGACATGGAAGGCATGTGGCTCAATGCAAAAAGGCTGGTTGGGTGAAACTCGTCTTCTGCTTTTCCGGCAAGACCCCCAAGGGACCGATAAAGGAAGTCCTCAGTGATTATCAGGCACGGATATCCAGATATGTTCCTGTCGAGATTATCGAGGCAAAGACGCTGAAGATCCAGTCAAGACAGGGCCATCATGTCCTTCTCAGTCCGGACGGGAAATTGATGACCTCGGAAGCCTTTGCCGAATTTATCGGAGAGTGCATGCTCAGTGGTAAAAAACATCTTTTCTTCTATACCGGAGGGCCCACAGGCTTTGACGCCAGTATTACCGATGCGGCGGATCTCAAACTTTCCCTCTCGTGTATGACCTTCAATCACCAGATGATCAGGACCATGCTGCTGGAACAGGTTTACCGTGCCTTTACCATCCTGAATAACGAACCATACCACAAATAAGCGATAAAGGTTATGAACCCGTAGGGGCGCAATGTATCTCATGGGGCAGCTCTTCTCCGAAATCGGTCAACCAACCCGTGTAGGGATTGATCTTGCGGCTGAAGAACCTGCCCATGTTTTTCGGGTTGCGGGCCTGGTGAAATTTGAAGTAGATCTCGTCGCCTTTCTTGCCTACTATCTCGATCTTGCCCTTCTTGTGTGACATTATAAACTTGAACCGTTTGCTGTGACCATTGAGCATGGTCTTTGCCTCTTCGACGATCGAGTATGCTTTTTGCAAAGGTACCTGGAAGTGGTGCATTACCCTCTTCACAGGCCTGCACTGGAATACGTAGTAAGGATTTATTCCGATTCTAACAAGGGAATTCTGCAGCTCTGCGAGACATTCCGAGTCGTCATTTACCCCCTTTAAGAGAACCGTCTGGTTGCTGATAATAATGCCTGATCGTATAAGGCGGTCTACAGCATGAATAGACCTGGCTGTTATCTCACGTGGATGATTGAACTGTGTCACCAGAAAGATCCTTCGCTCAGGAAGCGAGTGTCTGGAAAATAATCTTATCAGGTCATCATCTTCGATTATCCTGTCCGGCATTGTAACCGGAATGCGAGTACCGAAGCGGATAAACGACAGGTGGTCTATATCAGAGAGCATTTCAAGGAATTTGGCGATAATCGAGGTCGGCAGAACCAGAGGATCTCCGCCTGATATCAACACATTATTTATCTCCCTGTGCATTTTCACATATTCTGCGGCATCATCAAACCGCTGCAGAAGTTCATGATTGGACAGGCCCACCATTCTCTTTCTGAAACAATGCCTGCAGTACATTGCACACCTGTTCGTAGAGAGGATAAGCGCTGTCTGGGAATACTTGTGCTGGAGGCCGGGCATCTTTGTGTTATCCTTTTCTCCGCTTGTATCATACGAGCCGAGGAGGTTCAATTCATCCAGAGAAGGAACAGCCATTGCCCGGATAGGATCATTCGGGTCGTCCTTGTTTATGAGAGACATATAATATTGGGGAATACATACCGGATGTCTCTCTATGACGGTTTGAAGCTTTTTCCTTTCCTTCGGGGAAATGGATATATACGATGATATATCATTAATGCTTCTAACACTGTCTTTCAACTGACTTTCCCATGTCATAGTAATTACCTCATTAAAATTTGATTCTTATATAGTATCGGAGATTGCTAGGTTAAGCTGTAATAACTAACCCCGGGCAATAAGTAGTTTATCAATAGAAACCGATATGGATGTTATCTTTCGAGAGTTGTTTAAGGCTGCTCCTGATATTCCGCATAATGTTCAATATATATCATAAAACAATCTGGTTTGCAAATGGGGCTGTAATAATGGAATATCTGGCCGGTTATATGGAATATGGATATCTTTGCCCGATTTCCCTTATAGCCTGGTGAATTCGAAAACAGATGATCAATCATAAAACAACTGTTTTTTCTTGAAATCCATAATTACAGGCTTAATTTCAATATACATGACCTTTAGTATCGTCACAATATGCTTGCGCGGAGGAAGGCATGGTCACAAATAAATTGATTGAAATATTGGAAAGCAGCGCGGATGAGTTGACGCAGCGTCTGATGAAAGATCTCCTATCTCGGGAAGAAACAAGGCATTTAAGGGATCTTCGTCAGAACAGGGTTTATGGACAGGTATACGATGTTTATAACATGCTGATTTCCTGGCTCAGCGGGGAAAAGACAAAAGGAAAGATTATTGAACACTACATTGAACTGGGCAGACAAAAGTACAATGAAGGTGTTCCTCTCTCTGAAGTTCTGATGGTATTTATGCTTATCAAAAGACATCTGTGGCTGTTTGCAATAGAAAAAAAGGCCATTGACCCGGCTTTTGAACTTCACCAGGTTCTGGAACTGAACAATCGCGTGGTGTTTTTCTTTGACAGGATCATTTACTGTACCTCTGTGGGGTATGAGAAGGAAAATAAAGAGGACTCCTTTCAGTTATAGGGGTTTGCAATTAGTAAAATTATTAGCGTGATATCCTCAATGAATTAACAGGAAAAGGGCGGCAGATTTTCAAGCCCCTGGAACGGCGGAGGGCCGACATGGAGAATGTGATCACGCGGATCGTAGAGATAGAAAAGCAGTGCGCGCAGGACATCGCAAATGCCGAGCAGGAATACAGAAAAACAATAGAAATCCACAAGAGAGCCATTGAAGATAAAAAGGCCAAGGCATTCAATAACATAGACATTGAAGCCAACAAAAGGCTGAATCGGGCAATTGAGGATGCACGAAGCAAGGCACAGGCCGATTCTCTTGCAGCAAGAGACTCATTCGGCAGGATCTACAAGGACTCATCCATACACAAGTCTGTAAAGGAAAAGATTGTCTCAATTATTCTCAAGATCTGAGGGATAAATGAAATACTATGCAGATGATGTCTACCTTCATGCCAGAATATACGCTATGAGGGGCCGTCTCCTTACTCTGAAGGATTATATTTCGATTGTGAGAAACAGGCAGGGCTTTTGTGAAGAAGTATGTGATTTGCGGAATTCAGTTGAGGTCAAGGAGACTGTTTTTAAAGAGCAGATAAGGGAGGTTATCAAGCTTGCCGAGGCAACAGGCATCTATGCAGATCTATTCATTGCCTTTCTTCGATGGTTTGAGGCTTTTAACGTAAAACAGATCCTGTCAAGGGCGTTCAGCCGGCCTGTTCTTGAACAATGGTATGATATCGGGCCCTATGCCGTCGTTGACAGAAGCCTTGCCGGGGATAAATACACAGTGGATGATATCAGGACTTTCCTGGCACACACCTATCTGAAAGAAATTTTCGATGATAGTCCAAGCTATGAAAGGATGGAGATTCGAATGGATCTCTGTACTCTCAGGAATCTGTATGATTCCATTTCATTATTCAATCCGGAAGCAAAAATGGTTTTTCATGACCTTGTCCGTATGAGATTGGCTGTCAGCGGTATGATCCGGAACCGGAGGCTTAAAGAGGGATACCAGTGGAGCGACGAAAAAATACAAGACCACATCGATATGATCCACGGCATCTTTGATTTTTCACCGGGCCGGTACCTGAAAAAGATAGCGGAAGTATTGAACATCCGTATAGAGCAGATAAGGAAAAGCTCATCAAGAGCTCCTGACGCTGCTGATATCGAGTATTATCTTGAGCAGTATTACTACAATTGGATCTTATCGAAGTTCCACATGGATTTTCACTCAATATACTGTGTGGTGGGATATTTGTGGCTTCTTAACTGCCAGATAAGAAATCTGTACCGTATTATCGATGGGTTGAGGTTCGGGCTTCCGCCTGAGATAATAATCGAAAGGATAGTATGTGAAGTGTGAGGGCAATGATGTTTATAAAATCCGACATCAGAACAGTTACCATAGCGCTTGAGAAGATATTCTACCATGAAGTCTGCTTTGAATTGGGCAAAGCCGGATTCATACATCTGTCACGCTTACAGGACAATATTTCGGGCGCCATCATTGATGAAGGGCTGAGAAATGAAGAGGTCTGGAGAAGAGAGATACTGTTATCTGCCGAGGCTGTGATGAATGCCCTTGGAATAGAACCCGGCAATGCCTCCGCGCCAGAGCTTATAAATGCGATGGATCAGGACCTGGAGTATGTCTCAAAGGCAAAAAAGACCACGGAACGATTGCTGAGGCTGAAGGCCGGTATTGAGGAAGAGGC
>JAFGTK010000125.1 GCA_016934135.1 Deltaproteobacteria bacterium
TGCGGAAGCGGCGGAAGAATGAGACGCGGCGATGTTATCGACGGAACACGGTCACGGCTCGCAAAGCCCTACAACTTCGGGGTAACTTCCAAGGCATATTGGTGGAGCTGGAGCCAGGCTGGTGTTCCGTATTATTGCCTTCACTGTGCTATGTGCGAAATTCTTATGATAGAGTGGGGTGGATGGCCAATGCATGTAACCGCTTATGATCCTGATCCCGAAAAGCCATGCGCATGGATCTTCTACAAAAGCCCCGAGCTTATACCTGAAGAGTACTGGACCCGGCTGGGGTTCAGGAAACCCGATAGTTTCGACGAAGTAAAAGGTGCACAGAGACTTTAAATACAAGGTCTCAAAAGACAAGCTTTTTTCATGGCAGGGGATGTGAATAGTAAGGAATACGGTATGCTGACCGGATACCAGAGGAATTGGATATGATAGCGGCTGACCTGGGTGTGATTGATTATGAAACAGCGCTGAAATACCAGTACGAAATTCATCTTAAAAGAGTTGAATCACGAATAGACGACACCATATTCTTACTTGAGCATCCCCCTGTTCTTACCATGGGAAAAAGCGGCGGCAGGCATGATCTTCTCGTTCCGGAAAAAGATTTGGAAACCAAAGGGGTTCCGCTTTACCAACTCAACAGAGGCGGGAAGATTACCTGTCATTATCCAGGCCAGCTCGTAGTATATTTTATCCTGGGAATAGATAAATATGACAATAATGTTCATGAGATGGTAGCAAATCTGGAAGAGGCGATCATCCTCACCATTTCAGACTTCGGTGTCAAGGGAGAGCGCATCCCGGCAAACAGGGGAATCTTTGTCGGTAATAACAAGATTGCTGCAATAGGAATAGAGATCTCTCACGGGGTAACCATGCATGGTATTGCCCTGAATGTATTGGAAGATACCAGCCTGTACAATCTTTTTGTCCCTTGCGGCCTTACGGACAAAGGTGTCGCATTTCTGCAGAAATGTTCTCCTCCAGGTACTTCTATAGAGATGAAAGACATCAAGAAATCCTTTTTGAACCATTTTTCAGATATTTTCCATGAGCAGGTAGATAATGTGCTGGACAGGAGAGTATTTGAAAAAAGGCATATCCTTTCAGAAACAAAAAAATTATACATGGCCGGATGTGCCTGATTACAAAAAGATAAAATCCGTTTTGCAAGGAACTGGGCATGCTTAAAAAACCTGAATGGATGAGAAAAAGGCTCCCTCTTGGAAGCACGACAAAACAGGTGGAAGAGGGATTGTCGAAAAGGAATCTCCATACAATCTGCCAGGAAGGATGCTGCCCGAATCAGGGAGAATGTTTTTCGAACAAAGAGGCGTCTTTTCTTATAATGGGAAGAATCTGTTCAAGAAACTGCAGGTTCTGTGCAGTTGAATCCGGCAGGCCGGAAAAACTAGATCCCCATGAACCCGGGATGCTTGCCGAGGAAGTGCAGGAGCTTGGGTTGAAATACGTAGTTATTACCTCTGTAACAAGGGACGATCTGCCGGACGGCGGGGCAGGTCATTTTGCCCTGGTAATCAAAGAACTGAGTCATCTCTGTCCGGATGTAAGAATCGAGGTTCTGATTCCTGATTTCAAGGGGTCTGTTCCTTCCCTGGCAACAGTGATACATGCCCGTCCGGATGTTTTGAACCATAATGTCGAAACAATACCAAGACTGTACAAGGACGTAAGGCCGCAGGCAAACTATGAGCAGTCGATTGATCTGATCAGAAATGCAAAATCAATTGACGGGAATATTATTACAAAATCAGGTCTCATGGTAGGGCTGGGTGAAACTCCCTCAGAGGTACTTGAGGTTATGGACGACCTAAGGGGTGCGGACTGTGATATTCTTACCATCGGTCAATACCTTCAACCAAGCAAAGATCATTACTCTCTCAGGGAATATGTCCATCCTGATACATTTAAAATATATGAAGACGAGGCTAAGAAGAGAGGATTCAAAGGGGTCGTGTCTTCACCATTTGTCCGCAGTTCATATAGAGCAGGTGAACTGTATAAGGATGTGATTTCTTAAGCCTTGCTCATGTCCGATTCCATATGTTAGACCAAGTTTCTCGAATGCACATATCCCGATTTTATCTAAATGAAATGAACGGTCGATTTGCCATGATATTGTCGAAAAAAAACCGGGGCTTGAAGCCCCGGTTTTTTATTATTTTCAATATGTTTCTCTAGAAATTAATCTGCCATTTCGCACCGCCATAGACGTTCTTTCCCTGAGGAACGTCGACTGCGGCTGAACGGCCATAATCTATCACGCCAATCTCAGGCACAATGAAAAAGCCCGGAACAACAGCGATTGATGCCTGTGCATAGTAGCTGGATGCAGTATCTTTATCTGAAGTGCTTTCCTCCATTCTGGAGACTACGAACCCGTATCCTGCCTGCAGGTCAACCTTGTCAGTTGCCTTGAACCCTGCAACGACAAGACCTCCAAATAAATTATTGTCGGTAAGCTTGCTGCTGCCGAAAGTGGCATCATCGGCTACTATATGCAATAGATCAAACTGTCCTGCATTTTTTGCAATGTACGCACCGCCTTTCAGATATGCCTTGCCGAAGGTGGCACCACCGCCAAGTCCGACTGTATAGGCACTGACGGGCTGGCTGCTCTCATTTGGAATATCACAGATTCTGTAGGTCTGATATCCGCCAAAGATATCTGCAAACAGGTTGTCTTTTACATAATGATATTTTACTTCCAGCTTTGGAACGATTATATCCTCATCACCGCCGGTTCCAAGATCCGTAACTCCTGTCGGTTCAACCAATGCAACCTGAAGCCCCTTCATGGACAACATGATCATTGGACGTCGCCAGTCCCAGATCTGGCCGACGCCGAGAAGGTCGGTATCACCAGCTATCCAGCCATATACCTGGTTGCTGTAGAACATGTCTGCAAGCGGTGTATAAGACTGACCAAGAAGCAGTGTGCCGCCATCAAATTTATAGGTGGCGTACAGCAGTCTTGTGCTTACTGACTTTGCTGCAGATGTTTCATCTGTCACGGCAAATTCAAACCTGCCATCTATGGCTTCACTGACATTAACCATTGCTCCTATCCGTGCATTTCCCTGCAGATCCCAATCTGTTGCCTGATCATCTCCGGCATTTTTGTTCTTGTCCCAGTAGAACGTTGACATACGGGCACTCCCGTAGAGATTCCAATCTGCGGCCATTACAGGTACAGAAAAGGCCACAAAAAATACTGTCAGAACTCCAAGAAACATTAATCTTTGCATCGTAAAATCCTCCTTTGGCTTTGTTGATATATTTTTATCTGTTTGCATTTCCAAAACCTGTGTGTTTACCCCGCTAACTGTGTTTTCTGAGACAAGAAATATCAGGAGCTATGTTGGACCACTGAAAAGAACTCTTCCGGGAGGATATATCCTCCCGCCGGGTTCTGAATGGCCTTTAGTTGTATGTGCTATTCTGGAGTTATTGAGCCTCCTCTATGGATAGCTGTATTTCATGGTGCCGTTATCTACATAGAGCAAGCATTGTACCAACCATATAAAACATAAA
>JAFGTK010000126.1 GCA_016934135.1 Deltaproteobacteria bacterium
AAGGACAAGAACCTTGATATGCTGTGCAGCATATACGAGAGCATCGTAAAAGAGAAAGAAAACATCAATCTGCTGTTTGTGGGTGAGGGCCCATATCTGAATGATCTCAAGGATAAGATGAAGGAATATCAAAGGGTTCATTTCACAGGTAGACTGTCCCGCAGGGAACTGCCTGCAGTTTATTCAGCATCTGATCTCCTGGTATTTCCGAGCGCCACCGACACCTTCGGCATGGTGGTCATGGAGGCACAATCCTGCTGTCTCCCTGCGCTGGTGTCCAATGCTGGCGGACCTCAGGAGATAATAATCAACGGTGAAACAGGGTTTATCCTGCATCACAACGACCCGGAACAGTGGGTCGATAAGATAAGGGAACTTCATGAGCTTAAAAGCAGAAGGCCTGCAAGCTATAACACCATGAGAATGCTCTCCAGAAACCAGGTCATATGCAGATTTGCCACTGACGATTACCTGGAGCAGGTCATAGGCGAAGGCTGAAAAGAAAATGGTGTCAGATCCTGTCTTTTACCACATGAAAGGAAACAGTTGAACCGGTGACCATGCTCCTTCCGGTATGCAGGAAAACCAGCACCCACAGGACCTGCAGAAATAAGATAACCGCTGGATTCCAGAGAATAATAAGCCCCGCCGTTATCGATGCGGTATGCCCCGGCGAGACCGGGAAAACGACTGCGATAATGACTGAATACACGATACCGACAATACTCAGTATCTGATAGGCCGAGATCTTTCTTCCCCCCCGGTAGTCTGCGCGAAGAAACTCGGAGATGACCCTCCAGGACTGCGTTACGACAAGGCTGCCGAGGAAAGCGGCCAGGTAAAGGCCCTCCAGGAACAGATACACACCCGCGATACCTGCTGTGCAGTCTATTACCGCGGTAAGTGCCTGAACAGGGACGACCTTCATCCCTTCGAGATTGCCTGCATAGACCACCTTCTTGGTCCTGCCCTGAAAGATGAAATGCCACCTTTGAAATACTCTCTGCAGGAGGGGATGCACGTCTGCAATCGGCTTGCCGTAGCAGCATCCGAAGCTTATGCATGCGAGCCTTCCGATCCCCTCGCCAAAGGCATAGGCGACAGATGCCGCTGCAAGAACGCACACAGGAGGAATGTAATAGCCCTGCGTTTCCCCGAAGGTATGATTCATCCAGATAATGACCAGGGGACAGACGACAATGCCGATAAAGGATGCCCCGCCCACGGTAAAGGTAAAGCGTTTTCCCTCCACAATCCGGGCCATGATCGAGGAGGCGGGTATGCACACCGCCAGTATTGCAACGGCCAGGACGGATATTGCAGTTACCGGTATGGAGACGGACCCGAGAAGCAGAAAAAGAATGGTCACGGCGAATGTGCACGCCGTAGCGAAAAAGAACCCGTAATAGGTGAAATTCACAGCCTTCCAGGACTGGTCCTCTGTTTTTTCCAGCGGAACCGATGCTATGAACTGCCACCTTTCGCCCGGCAACCTCCTGAATCCCCATAGCAACAGTAAAAGAACACCTGCTGACAATACCAGAATGAACAATGCTTCCATAATGACGTATTCTCCTTAGTTGCCGAGGTTGCTACCGCGACCTGAAAGCGATCCGTGAACGCACCATTACCTCCGTCTCCACGAGCGGTCTGCCGAACCCGTTGGAAAACCTGCTTTTCACGTTCTGAAGATACATGTTCGCAACAAGATCATGGTCAAACTTCACCCTGTTCTTCTGAAAGAACAGGACATCTGTTGAGCTTCCCGGCCGGTACAGGCTCTTGGGTTGGCCTCTCTTCATCATTATTCCGACGACCACATTTTTGGGATCATCGTAGCATTGATCGCTGTAGCACTGCTGAATATCGCCTATCATCAGGGCGACAATCTCGACCATGGCAACAAGGCCTACCCGTGAACCCCCCTGCACATCGGTATCGATGATCGTCACGACCCTTTTGTTCTTCGAGTGCGGGGTTACCACCTTCACGGCTACTCCGGGGTTGCAGGGATAGTAATCTCCCTCTATCTCGAATATGTCCATGACAATGCCGGTAACAGGACAGTGGTTGTAATGGTACTTTTCAGGTGTCAGCCTGAATACCGCATAACTGCCCTCTTCGAAATACATGGACCATCCAAGACTTTCATTACCAAGCAGTTCCTCGAAATCAAAGAACTTGTCCTTCAGGAAAAGGTTCGATCCCCTGGAAAAAGAACCCAGGAGAACTTTTGCATCGGCAGGAGACACCACGGCATCGTCATCTTCAGGCATGGGCCTTGTCTCCCAGTACCGTATCTTCCGTTCAAAGATCTTTCTCAGCGTATTCAATGATTCCGGATCATCGAAGCATTCGCCCATATCGATACCTGAAGATGCCATGAATTCTTCTGCCCTGACCATCTTCGAGGTTATCCCCAGATCAAAATTGATATACCCGAGCATGTGAGATATCCTTCGCGAACTCAGAGCCCTGTTCATGAACGACGAATTTTCCCGTTCGCTGGAAAAAAGCATATTGAGAACCCTGTCTCCATAGAGCCTTTCCGTCCTCACACGCCCGGAATCCCTCTCCACATATTGATGCATCATCGTCACTTTTTATCCCTCTCCTGTTAGTCTTTTATACTGTTCAATGTCTTTATGGATCGTAACGAGCATAAGATGGACAAGCTTTCTGAGGACATCCGCAGATGTATTCTCTTCGAGCACCTCGTTCTCGACAGCATCTACGAACTCTGCGGAACACGTATCGCCGAAAATGGACCGGAGCACTGCTGCATATTCACAGCCTGCGGCATCGAGTTTCCTGCAGTCCTGCTTGAGGATCTCAAGACCTTCTCTTATGTGTTCCCTTCGAAGGGTATTGCGGTAATACTCCTCGGCGGCCCCGTTGAACTCATCGCCTGAGAGCTTTATCGGCGACTTCGCCCGGGAGCCCTGCATGATTCCCTGCGTTATACGCGATGCAGCCGAAATACCATTCCTGGGTTCAAGCCTTTCTTCCAGGTCCATTACAGTGCCCTTCATCCCCAGGGCACCGATAAGATCCGGGGCGTCTTCCCTGATAATCTCCAGAAGGGCTCTACGATATTCCATGTTATATACCCTGAGATAACCCGGATATCTGCGGCTGACACGGGTTTTACCGGTTTTATTGATGATCCTCAGAAGAAACCGGTTTTTCGTTGACTTCCTGATGAAAAAGGTCGGTATCCCGATCGCCGTGCCGAAAAAGATCTGCCTGCGTTCGCTTTCCGCACCGGGGTCATCGGGTATATGCTCATGTGTTACTTCACCGGAAAGGATATACTTGTAAGCCAGGGCTGTAAGCAGGTTCTGGAGGTTTGCCGCCTGAGACATGTCACCGGTGATACTTCTGAAAAGGCTGTAGTAACGGCCTTCAAAACCTGAGAACCCCATTGTTGAATAATTCCTCAGCTTGAAGAAAAGATACAGCGACATGTTCCGGTCAAAGACGCCGAGATTGGCGAGATCGTTCCTGAGCATCTGCTCGTTTCCCATGGTACCGTTGAGAGCGGGACTCTCCGGCGTGCTCATAAGACACACCAGGTAATCGATCAACCTGAAATCCTGAACAAAATCTCCCTTCAGATGAAATACCCTGCTCAATGTCTCGTCCAGAAGCTTTGGACCGAAAGGCGTGATGGGCTGTCCCATGATCTTGAGGTCAGCCTTCTTTTTCCATCTTCGCCAGATCATCCTCAAATGTGTGTAATCAAGCTCATGAGGGAGAAACCCGAGCGCCTTTTCCGGATGGAATTCGGTAAAATCGAGTCTGTATGGCGATGCAGAGTAGGTACCCACAAAAAGCGGCAAAAAATGCTCAACGATCTTTATCGCAAGGTCTCCGAAATACTTTTCATCCTGCGCCCTGAATCCCGAGGATGGATCCTTGAGAAGTGCCTTCAATCTGAGGCTGCCCATGCTTATATGCGTTCCGTTGTTGGCAAGACTGATATTGGAGGTGTTGGGAAGTACCACCAGATTGTTGGCTATGATACCCGCCTCTCTTAATTTCACCACTGCGTTGAGCTGGCTCCTGGAAAGCACCTCGTGGCACAGGTGCATGTACCGGTACTTCTCCTCTCCCCGGTCCCACCCGGAAAGACACGGGTTCATGAACAGTTCCCTATAGAACGAATCGGATATGATCTCGTTGAGCTGCTTCAAGTGCACAGGAGGATGCGGAGAAAAATACACCATTGCCTTCTGACCTGTTGCAATGAGGTCAAACCGGCGGTTTGCATACATGACAACCAGCTGGGTCAGGAGATACCGCTTTGCCGTTTCCCTGGCAATGCCCATACCCATGTTATTTTCAGCTGTAAAAAGGGCAGGATGAAACGAGAAGGTCTCAGGCGAGGTATTGTCGTTGAGAAAATGCGACATGAGGCGTTTGCCTGCGGACCTCACGAGCCGGTGCACCCCTGTGGATGAGCCTATCGCGTCTGTCAGGGAGAGTTTTAACAGATAACTTACCGGTATCCTTATATATTCGTCTCCTCTGGCCTGAATGCAGTACCGGTTTATGTCCCCCCTCAAGGCCCCTACCGACTGCGACTTGTCCGCCCTGAGATCCGACTCGAACACGTGCCGGGCATAGGCATTCAGCGTCCTTAACGGAAGACGAACCCAGCTGTTTTCCCATACGGCTGACTGGCTGCCGCCGAGAAACCTTTCGAGGTCACTGATGATCTTCTTCGGCGTTTCACCCGCAACCATCCGTTTGATAATATTTTTGTAGTAATTGGATTCCTGTATGGTCACCGGGAGATCTACATCGTCCTTCCTTCCGATTACCACTGTCTGAAGCTCGTTTTCCGATCCGGCTGTCGTATCTCCCGCGCTGAACGGCAGGCCTTCAATAAATTCCCCTTTCCTGCCGGACACTATCTGGAGGGCATCGAGGAATGATTCCCGGCATCCTGTGTAACCGGGCTGCAC
>JAFGTK010000127.1 GCA_016934135.1 Deltaproteobacteria bacterium
ACTCACGAATGTGGCTGAACGGAATGAAAAACGGTCCATTATCTTTCTGGCAAGAAGGATCTCGATGTTGGTGTTTTCCACCGGGAAGTTTGTTTTCTTGAGGAGATCAATCTCTTCCAATGGAGGGTTTACCTTCTTTGTCTGCAGGCTCTTTTCGGGCGATGCGGTAAGTATTTTATTATTAGCCGGGATAATCAAAAGATCCGCATAGCCGTCTTTGATAAGCTGTACAGCCTCTTTTTTTCGCGCCTCGGTATTCGGGCCGAGAAGGAGGATGACACAGTCCGACTTGCCGGGTTTGTCTGCGTACTGCAGATAGCCCGGAGCATAGAGGAAAATAACGGCAATTGCACCAATAATAAGTAAGGTGCCGGATACAAATCGAAGATTATTTTTGGACCGGTTCATTTTTTTAGAGAATTGAATGAAGGGATATCGGAGTGCCTGTTCTTATGGATCCGAGTATTCCAAAGGTTACAGCCGACGTCGTGAAAAGATCTTCTGTAGGAATCGGGTTTTCTTTGCCTTCGAGTATTGAACCGATGAAGCGACTGATTTCACCTTCCTGTCCTTTGTCCTGTCCCAGGAGAGACCTCTTTTTCACCCTCCCCCTGGAATATACTTTGAGCTGCCTGAAGTCCTCGATGACCGAGGTTGTTCCGTGAGCGAATATTTCCACGTGCTCCTTGGCAAGGGCCTTGTCACCGTTTGAGAAATAGCAGATGTTTCCGATGGATCCATTCCGGTAGGTGATGGTGGCAATAAGAGTATCAAGATGATCGTGATGATCTCTCAGTGTAGATGCATATACCGAATCCGGGAGCGATCCGCATAAAAAGGTGATCAGATCCACGAAGTGGCAGACCTCCCCGATGATCCTTCCTCCACCTACTGCCGGGTCCTGTATCCATGAGTCAGGGGGGATATGCCCTGCATTAATCCGGTAGTGGACGGCAGCCGGACCATTTCCCACAATATCTTTTACCGCGCGGGCCAGCGGGGAGAATCTCCTGTTATATCCGACCATAAGCTTTAACGAAGCCTTTTGCGAAGCCGATTCAAAGGTATCTTGTACTGAAATAAGTTCCTCGCCGGTAATACACAGGGGTTTTTCCAGGAACACATGCTTCCCTGCATTCAGGGCCTTGATCAGATACTCTGCATGAGTATTGTGGCGTGTTGCGATAAAGACCGTGTTGATCTCAGGATTCTCAATGATATCCTTCTCGTTGCCGGTGCAGAAATCGAAACCATACCTGTCACCCACTGATCTCGAGCTGGTGCCGGTTGAAGTGAGCACCCCTTTTAGATCCACCCTGTTGTTCCCCTGAAGATTCGGGATCAGGTTGCTCTGGGCATAGGAACCAGCTCCTATAAATCCGATGGAGACCTTCTTTGTCCCGGATGATGCGTGAGAGTGCTTAATGGTGACCCTGGATTTGTCTCTGAGATGATCCTGTGCAGCGTTGTATTCGATAAGAATGCCGATAAACGGCTCTTTTTTTTCAAGCATCATTTCATAGGCACTAGGCGCATCCTGAAGTTTGAACGTGTGGGTTGTGAGGTATCCGATGTCAATTTTTCCGGATGATATGAGTTCCTGGAATGCATGCATATTCCTGTTTTCCGTCCAGCGGACATACCCGGCAGGGTAGTCTATCCCTTTTTCTTCGTAAGAGGGGTCATAGCGACCCGGGCCGTAGGAGCAGGACATCCGGAGCTGGAGCTCCTTCCGGTAATAATGAGGGTCTCTGTCGAAGCCTGTAGGAACGGCGCCCACTACTACGACTGTACCCCGCTTTCTCGAAATTGTGCCCGCAAGGTTTATGGGGTCGGTGGAATTTGTTGCAGCGGTGATGATGACCGCATCACATCCTATACCGTGGGTGAACTCCATAATCCTGTTATAAACCCCTTCCGAGTCGCGGTTCAGGGCCAGGTCTGCACAGTGTTTCCGGGCGGTATCAACCATGAACGGGTCGATATCTATGCCCACAACCCTCACCCCTGAAGCCTTCAGGAGAAGGCAGGTTATCTGGCCTAATAGCCCGAGGCCGATAACCGCACAGGTTTCGCCGAGCCGCAGATCGGCCTGGCGTACACCCTGCATGGCGATTGCGCCAATGGTATTGTAAGATGCCTTTGTGAGATCGGAATCCGGCTCAAGCCTGACGCAGAGGTTTGCCGGTACGGAGACAACCTCTGCATGGCATGCGCTCAGGCCGCCGCATGCCACCAGGTCGCCTACACTGAATCCCCGAACATCGCCGGCCATGTCAATGACTTCACCTGCACATGAGTATCCGAGCGGGGAATAAGCCTCGAGCTTTTTCATGACTGCACGGTAAGTCTGGGTGATGCCCTGGGACTTGAGCGTGTCGATTACCTGCCTGACCTGTTCGGGCCGTTCCTTGGCCTTGCCGATATAGCTCTTCCTCGCGGCGGTGACCGTGCTGCTTTCAGTTCCTGCGCTGATGAGGGAGAAGTGGCTTCTGACAAGGAGGCTCTGTGTACCGATCTGGGGGATAGGGGTTTCGAGTACTGACATCTTTCCGTCTTTCAGTTTTTGAGTGAGCTGTTCCATTATACCCTCTTGAAGAAGTGCTAGCCTTTCATATAAATCTTCGTATGCAGTTTATTCGAGATAACCTATTGAATATGCTGGTCGATGTATTTGTATTTGCCCCGCTGTGTCAAAGGGATGTCTTCCACGGTCTGTACTGTAATCACAATATTGCCATTGAACTTTTTATTAAACTCTTTTTCTATTGCATGGATATCCTTTTCTCCGAAGCCCTCTTTGGGGACTATCTTCAAGGTTGCATATCCCTTTTCCTCCTGCAGGAACTGCATTCTATAGACGTTTACGAAATTGCCTGAATGGAAATTTACGGCGCTCATGCAGATCTGGTTGCCCTTCAGGCCGATGAGGTTTTCCTGGGTCCAGCGACCCCTGACGTCCTTGAAGACAGGGTAGTTCCGTCCGCACTCCGGGCACGACTCGCCGAGATAGGTGCAGTAGTCACCGGTTCTGTATCTGATGAACGGCATGACCGTGTTGATGAATCCGGTGCCCACGATCTCTGCAAATTCTCCCGGCCTGGCCTGTTGGCCGTGTTCATTGATGAATTCAGCATAGCCGTATTGTGGATAAGCATGATACTGTTCCGACTTTTCACATTCACCTGCAAGAACAAGCTTTTCCGAGTGGCCATACCACAGGTATACCTTTGCTCCTGATACCCGTTCGATATACTCCCTCTGCCCGTCATAGATGTTCTCCGATCCAAGGAGAAAGGCCTTAACGGTAGAGGGGAGAGTCATACAATGTCTCTCTATGAATGTGCTGATGGCAAGAGCTGTCGATGGGTAGGCATAAATATATTCGGGTTTGTAAGAGCTGAGGTGAGGCCAAATATTCCTGAGGTATTCATCTGTAAGGTCGAAGCTCGAGAATTTCCGCTCCCTTGTAAGCCAGTCATCCTCCCAGAGTGAATCCGCTATTTTATTCCCCCTGAAGGTTATTCTTCTCGAATTCGTACTGAACCCGATCTTTCTCCATTGATCGAATATGAAGGCCAGTTCGAAGGAGCTCCGGCTCGAGTCGATGGGGAAATAGAATGGTTCCCCTGAAGTCCCTCCGGTCGATGACACGTCGTGGGGGATTATCGTTTTCGACTTGGAGACTAAGTCATCACGATTATCGATGATGGTGCGTTTGTCAATGAAATCAAGTCCTCTGAGTACTTCTTCAGGATCGTAGATGATATCCGGTTCTGCTATTCCTTTTTTCGTCATGCTCTCATGATAATATTTTGTCGTTCGATAAGCATGCAATAGAATAAACGATAATTTCTCTCTGCGAATCCTGGAGAGAGCCTCTTTTGAGAGAAATTCTGTCGCCTTAATCATACTCATTGTGCGTCTGAATTCGTGGCCGTATATATATTGCAAAGGCACCACTCTGCTGACCTGAGAGATTGTGCTTCGCAGCCCGGCCGGCAGATTTTTGTATATGTTGTAAGCTTTTCTTCTCAGTACGGATGGTCTCATGGCAGTTCCTTGAGGACACGGGAGAGGTCGTTCCTTATTTTTGGGAGATCGTACAATTGTCTTGCCGATTGATAGGCGTTTTCAGCGATCCGGTTTCTCAGAGCACTGTCGTTAAGCGCAAATTTTATTTTTTCGCTAAGATCTCGCGGGTTTCCCGGCTCAACTATGATCGCTGTATTTCCATCCTCAAGGACCTCTTTCAATCCGCCCACGAGCGTGGATATGATAGGTGCTCTTGCTGCCATGGCTTCAAGGATGACGTTGGGTATGCCTTCGGTATGGCTCGGCAGAATGAACAGAGACGCCTTATACAGCGCATCTCTTTTCTGATCGTCATCGGCCCAGCCGTTTACGGTTATGCAGTGGGTAAGGCCTTTTTCCGACACGTACCGATGCAGGCCCTCTCTCCCTTTGGTGCCGTAGAAATCGAGCTTGATGTCGCCGCAACCATTTGTCGCGAGGAGTGAAACGGCATCCACGAGATCATACACCCCTTTTCCTTGGGTATACCATCCCAGGAACAGCAGAGTGTTCTTCTCTCTTTTTATGTCGTGTTTGTTTTTCATGGCATCAATGCTGACGGGATTTCTGAGGAGGTGAACAGGTTTACCCGGAAAGAGCGACTTCATGTTCGAACGCATCTCTTGCGTGAGGACAACAAAGGTGTCGACCCTGTTGAGAAGCGAAAAGAAAAACCTTTTTTTCAAACCGTTGAATCCGTTGATGAAGGTAAAAAAGAAAGATGGATGGATATGTAGTACGATCTTTTTCTTCAGCAGAACAGAAAGAAGGATGAAGATGCTTTTTCTGTAAAAACTATTGTAAGAGGCCGTATGGATATAGACAGATTTGTACACGATACTATACCAGAGAAAACGGAGAAGAGAAGAGAACAAGGAAAAGAGCTTCCATTCTCCAGGACTGCCGGTGGTATGTAGATATTTGATGTCATATTCCTGAAATAGTCCACTCTCCATCCAAAGTTTGACTACACGGGCAATGCCTCCCATGCCATCTGGATTGGTGCCGACCATGATCAGTGCTTTTTTCATTTACTTCAGGGAAGATGATATTCGTGCACTTCTGGAGTGCCGGATGTATATGTGCAATCGTTTAAATGGAAGGAGTAGCGCCTTTGAGAGTCAACGCCGGCAATATGTACTTCCTTGATATTGTTGAACCTGTCGCCAGTAAAGTGCCAGTCGTCTGGTGCTGATTTTCCGTAGAAAATAATCAACAGGTCATCACCAATGATCGCTCCTTCATAACCATCTCCTGATACACGGGAGACGTTCGGCTTTTTTGGAGATGATGAAACGTCGTCGATGGTAAGCAAGGTCAAGAAAGATGCATTTTTAACAGTGTGTGCAGTGCTTATCTCGATTCTCCACGACCCTGCCTCTGTATGTTCATTTTTCATGAGTCCTTGCGGGGGATAATTCTTTCCATCTACAAGCCATTTTGCTCCATGACCGCCGATAAGCCTTATGTTTGCCTCAGGAGTCCCCATAAAATCCATGTGTACCAGTCCGCCACCATTGTTCCTTACAGTGCAGCCTTGGTTTTTAATATCCGGCTTTTTTTCAGTGTGGAAAAGGATGCGGGGTGTGAGGTTTTTGTTCAAAGCCACCCTGTCCAGGATCATTACGCAGGGATGGTCTCTTCCGGAAGGCCTGCCGATGAAGAGGATGTCCCTCTCATAGGTTTTGAGTTTGCTCTCTGAATAAGCATTTCCTGCATCCCCTCGTATCCAGCAGGATTTCCCGTTTGTCTGGTAGCAGGTAATTCCGCCGATATTGTATTTTTTCGACAGGGCCTCTTCCAGAGATCTCGGCTCTTCTCCAAGGGGCTGTTGGTTATAGTCTGCAAATTTTTGCCCGCCGTCGTTCGATATTGTTCTGCCGGCAAAGTGAAAGACCTCGTCAGGATCATGTACCACGAGGGTGTTGTGTGCGATTGACCTCGTATAGTAATTTAACCAGTGATTGGATCCGTAGTGGTCGTAATATCCAGAATCAATAATAAGAGGGCCCTTGTATGACAGGCTGAAATGGTTCTGGTCTTTGTGATGGTGATTGAGCGTATAGAACGGAGAGCACTTGAAAAACAGTTGTGTAGCATCCTTGTTCCAAGAATCCCTTGCAATGATGCAGCCTGAATTATCGAATCTTCGTGAGAAAGGGAGGGTATTTTCTCTGTCGTAAGGAGATTGAGGTGTGACCATAGGGTCTCTATAGATGATCCTCCAGATACGGAACGCCCCTTTCGACAGGTATTCTTGATAAAACCATTCTGCATGAGGATTTTTATAAAGTCCTGCACAAACAGCGACAATGGATTTTATCCCATCGCTTGCATAGGGAGAGGCTGTGCTGTAGCAGTCTCCAGCCCTGGGGTATGTCTCATCACCCCTGAGGCCGTAGAGATACCAGTATATCTGATTCCTTCGCCAGTCATCACACCAGTGTTCCCCGGTCGCTTTTTCCCACAGGAGATAGGGAAGAGGTGAGGTATATCCGGTGCCGTATGTCCAACCCATATAATATCCGCCGTCTCTGGCTGCGTATGACTGGTAGGGATTGTAACCCTTGACCCAGTTGTCTCTTACTTTGTCAAGGAGCTTGTAGCCAGCCCAGTCCCCATAATCGTCTGCAAGGGCAATGAGACCCGCCAGGATGACCGCATTACCATAACGGGTGTGTCCGCCGGTAAAGTTGGCTCTGTCTGCAAAATACCGTAAATGTTCAATGTGTGAGATGATGCCTTTTTTTATCTCCAATCGTTGTTCGTCGGACATGGATCTGTAAAGCCAGTCATACACAAGGGACATGACCAGCAACCTGTTCCTTTGAGCCATATCGTCACCGGAGTCCGGATCGGTTTTGGCAAAGACTGTGCCGGAAGAAACAGACTGACGGATCAAGGTGTCATCCTGGGATATGAGTGCAGCAAAGACCAGATTCATCATGATTTCCAGGCTGTTTCTGTCAGATGCCAGTTTTTGAGGAGAAGTGACCCCGACATTGTTTCTGACTGATTCGAGAAGAAAATCAAAATCTTCTTTTCCATAGGTTTTGACGGATTCTCTGATCCTCTCGATATCCTCAGTGTCTATTATGATTCTCGGGCGGGCGGATTTTATCTGCATTTCCTTCGCATGAAGCTCATTGGAAAGAGTAGGTAAAAATGAACACAGGAAACCGGCACATGCGATTAATACGGCTTGAATGGCAATTCTCACAACCGCTTGTTCTCTGATTTCTACCAGGATGATCTTAAGATTGTTTATCAATTATTTTATCAACATACCTGTCAACTGTTAAGTTGTTCAAAGCAAAAATATGGGCCTCTTCTCTGAGATGCTGATTGTCGCGAATATGAAGGATGAATCTGTTCACCAATTCATGTGCATCTGCCTGTTTGGAAATGTCCGGTATGTTCAAGACAAAGGGTAGATTCTGATCCAGCCGGTTGTCTTTGTAACCTATTATGACCGGGAGTCCTGAAAACAGGTATTCAGCAACCTTTATCGGGGTAGCCTCTGTAATTGATTTATGTGCAAGATTGAAACTCCCGACACCGATGTCCATTGTTGCCATCAACTCATCCTTGGCACTACCTTCAACATATCCGTGTGTTATTACAATGTTTTTGAGAGAATGGCTTTCTATGAGTGAAGCAATCTCTTCTGAACACGATCCGATGATATGGAACCGGCAATTTTCCAGAAACCAGCTGTTTCCGGCAATGGCCTTTTTTATGAACAGGTCTATCCCCTGCCATTTCTGGTTGGTGTTTCCCAGAAAGACAACATTCATTTTTTCAGAAGGTGCACGGGTGTTCTTCTTTGTATAGAATTCATGTACTGCGAAGTTGGGATTGTACACAAAATCAACACCCGGATGCATATCGCTATAGTATGACATCAGTTCTTTCGTTACCGGATGAACTCTTGATGCGCATCTCATGGCCATATACCGCGACGCCTCTGCGAATAAAGCCCTGATAGACTGCCCTCTCGTCAGGAATTCTTCTTTCTCCCTGGTGTTGATATCGATCTGGATTTTTTTTTTCAGGAGAAAACACAGAAGATATATACCGAAAAGAAAATAGCCGTTTCTGATAAAAATTACATTATATTCCCTGTTCATAATGTGCATGAAGAAAGAAAAATGAAATTTCATCAACTGGAGCAGTTTTATGCCCTTGTTTTCATGAAGTATACAGGAAATGATATCAAGTTTATACCCCTTATTGAGGAATCCTAGCTCAATTTTTTTACTTTTTGCGAGAATGCCGAGATTATCTTCCACTACATAGGCAAAAAGAACACGTGCCATATTCAGATTCTCCTGTAGGCCGATTCAAGTTGCGAGTTTGACTCATGGCTGGATTGATCGGAAACAGTAAGAGATTTTTGATCTTGATATCTCAGGCCTTGATGCATCTTTTCCATGAGAACAGGCATGATGAAAAATATCTGTGCACCTCTGCCGAGGGTTAGACCCACCATGGAGAACAGAAGGACCACAACGCTTAGCTGGCATAAGAGGATAACCTCATATTTATGCGATGACGATGTATATCGCCATACAGCCAGGAGGATATTTTTAATGAAAGAGAACAGAAGAAACATGGTAAATATAAAGGTCACCACCCCTAGTTCCACCATGATGGAAAGCCACAAATTGTGGGGATCGCCCTGTTCGTTTCGAAGATGGTATTTCTGTTTGGTGTATTTTCCGAAATTATTAAAACCTATCCCGATCAAAGGTTTTTCGGCAATGACTGCCAGGGTGATCTTATATGCATCTACTCGTCCCGCCATGCTGGTGATGTTGCTTTTGTCATAGTATTGCCTTTCGAGGTATTCGGCCATCTTTGTTTTGCTCAGGGGGCCCGATTCAAGCATTACCGGCAGGATGATATAATAAAATAAGGCAATGAATGTTGCAGCTGCAGCTATGGAGATCACAATCTTGAAAGGCCTTTTCATGTTGATGAGATTGACGGCAAGCGGAGCAAGAACAATGGCCATCAGCGCCTGTCTTTTTCCTGTAAAGGTTATCAGAGCGATTGCAGTGAGAATGAGGGCGAGCGTGAGGATCTTTTTAATTATCCCTTTTTTTGACATGAATGAATAAATGTAAACGAGTGTAGCAATCGTTAATGATCGAGCCACCCCTATTTCATACAGGCCGGATTCCTTCTGAGACGTAACTCTGGCATCCAGCGTTCCTACATTTGCATAGGCATACAGTACGACGCAGATCAGGATTATGGAAAAGAATATCAGGAAGTTTGATATCTGTTGATAGTCATCAGAGGAGATATCGCAAAGATATATATAAATACAAGGAATTACAGTGACAGCTACAAAGTAGAATGACTTTTCAATGCTCGAGTATGTATAAGGATTATTCGTGAAGCACATGAGGGTTATAAAAATAAGTACGCATATGGTTGGGCTGACATAGACATGTATGTCGCCTCTGAATACCTTTCCAATGATGAGCACGGCAAAGAAAAGACAGAACAGGATCGTAAAAGGCAAGACAGGCCTGCCTCCCGGGACATACCTGGCCATGATAAGCATGAATGTGCTTATGGCGTAGTATCCTACGAGAATGAGAGCGATCGAGAAATTCTGCAGGGTGTGTTTTCCCGCTTCATGAACATCTGGCACTTCTTGAACCACGGTTTCATTCAGGCTTGTCGTCGACATCATCATTGAGAAATAGTTGTTGTTAAATGAGAGTGGATTTATGGGGTATCTTTTGTAACTGAGCTATATTCTGAGTGCACATATTCATGGAATATGTTTTTTATGGAAGACAAAAGGTCCTCTTTCATTTCTGTGAGCAGGTTAAGCTGGAACAGTGCTTCATAGAAAATAACCGGTGATGGTGAGATGTTCTTGAGCACATGGTATGTTTTTTTCGGCATTATTCCGTAGAGATTCAGGTGGTGATTCGAGTAAGTTGCTTTCATGTTGCGGTACGTCTCCCTCACGCCCAGAAGCTTTTTATATATTCCAATAGTGTTGAGGCACCTTACCAGTGCTTCCGCAGGCAGCGAGCGGGTTCCGTCCCTTCTTGAGGAGACTTGTCGCGGAACTTTGGCAACGGATTCGAACATGCTCGATACATATCGGTCATACAGCGATTTGTTTATTCTTCCTTCCGTGGAAACACTGCTCCAGAAATCCATGAATTCGTTATCCCAGTAAGGCGTGAGCCACTCGTACCCCCAGTATTCGTATACCCGTAAGGAATTGTTGATATATTTTGCCTGACGCTCGGAAATATCCCATGACTCGAAGGCCCCTGCTGATTCCTGAAATGCATCAATAGGCTCGAGTGAATTATGTATCTTTTCCAGAAAGAAGGAACTGTTCTTTTCAAATAAAGGGAGTTCATGTAACAGGCAGTAGTGGTAATGGAAAACTGCCTGGATGACATTGTTGATGTCAAGAGGGCCTTCATAAAGGTCTGTGAGTACCCGGCTTCTGCTGCCTGCAAGGAGGTCGGCGGAAAGGCCGGGTATAAAGATGCTGTCTTCGGGGATCAGGTTTTTTTCCTTCAACTCAAGTACGGCAGGCCAGTCCTGGATGTGAGCGACGGCACACAATCCCGATGCCCTTTTTCTGTAAGTCTCCATCTCGGAAGAATGATACCAACCTGCCCATTTTCTGTTCGAATACGGGATGAAAATCCAGGGAATACCGAGTTTCCCGGCGGTCCATTCGCTGATTTTTCTTGTCTGGTTTTCCCCCGGTTTACCATAGTTAAATGATATAAGATTCGAGTAATTCAGGCGTTTCAGGGTGGTGGCAATGAGCCTGGAGTCGTAACCTCCGCTCAGGGGTATAATCAACGGTCTTCCATCGGCATAATCGACAACCCGCTGGAAGGTTCTTGAAACAACAGAATGTAGCTTTTCTTCCAGATCTTTTTCAGACAGATTGTGATAATTGGTGTGAAGGTAGCGATAATACCTGTGCTGTCTGACCGCAGGAGATTTCTTGTTCCCATACGAAACGTGGATACATTCACCGGCCTGGATCTGCATTACGCCTCGGCAAAGCGTTTCAGGTCCTGTTACATAACCGCATAGAAGGAATTCAGCTTTTGACTGAGGGTGATATTTGCCGTCAATCTGTTTGCTTACCCAGTGTGCGTCGTCACTCAGGTAAAAGGTGTCCTGCCTGATGCCGTAAAAAAGAGGGATACTTCTTATGCGATCGACCGCGGCATATAGCTCGGTATCATTTTTAACCAGTACAGCGAACTGGCCGTTCGACTCATGAAGTCTTTGGATAAATTCATCAATAGTTGAACATGATGAATAGTAATCCATCAGTGTCTTTTCATGTCTGCATCTGCCGGCAGAGTCGAAGATATGACCTTTAACCGCACATGAAGTGTCCTGTGACCAGGACAGACCGTCATTGAAAGACAATTGAACGCTATAAGAGCTCATAGGTGTTTCCAGATGTTAAACATGGATAAATCTGTTATTCCCGAAATTTATTATTGTGATCGTTTTGCGATTTTGACTCATTATTGATATAAATATCTCGACTACTTTTCGGAGACCTTCATGGGACTGAAGTTGAACTTGTTGAATATATAAAGTAATTGTTTTTTCATCGACTCATCGTTTGCCAACACGAATGAGTAATAAAGCAGGATGCCGATCCCCATGGAGGTTATGAGAACAAGCGTATTCACCTGCAACTGCCATTTTATAAATGCTTCGAAGATTACAAAGGGCAAACAGAACAACACATATTTCATGATCTTGTTCATAACCCTGATCTTAGATACGCCGGAGGAGTTCAGTAGCCAGAAACATATGCCTGTCCATACCAAAAAGCCTGATCCTGAGAAGAGAGCGAGCGCCAGGTATACATCATTTAGCAAGCCACCAACGATGAGAGAAACCAGACGTGAAGAGAAAAGGAGGGTATCGAATATCAATCCTATGTGCTGCTTCTCAAGAACATTGAAAAGATTGCTCAAGGGAGAGGATATGAACACTACAAAAATCCAGGGAGAAAGTATTTGAGCGTAAAAGCCGGCCTCAGCCCATCTCTGTCCGAAGACAAGTGCAAACAGCTCTTCACCTGTAAGCATCAACATCAGGACAGGAAAAAGACTGAGCAGTACGAGAGTTGTAAAGACCTTTTCCACTGTAGCAGACAGGTTGCCGTTAGTATTCTTTAACTCAGTTGCCTGTTGGAAAAAGACTTGCGCTATTGCCGACCCGATGAACTGCATCGGCATAGCCAGGAATATCCTGCATATAGCATAGAAGCCCACGACAACAGGTGAGAAGAAAATGGCAAGAATCCATGCAGGGATATTGACTGAAGCGCTGTTCAGCAACGCCGTCCATGTACTGAACTGTGGGAACTGTCTGTATCTGGATAGATTCTCGGCCATGCGGCTCAAGCTTATGGTTGACTTGAAGAGAGAATAGTTTTTCTTGAATATCGGCGCACCAAGAAAAACAAAAGAGATGATTTGGCCGATTATATATGCACAGATGAGGGTGCCCGCATTTACGAATCCGACGAATCCGAGAGACAGTTTGGACAGGTTATTGACAAGAGAAGAGGCTACCCTTGCCAGAGAAAGCCTCCCGAAATGCTTCGAACGGGTGCTCCAGTAGTTGAAGGCGAGGAATCCTCCCTGAAGAAAAACCGATATCGGAAGAAGCCAGAGATAATTGTTGAGTTCTTCCGTGTTGGTCAATGCCGAGAAGCATTCGCCGAAGACAGCAACACAAATCAATATTATCGCAGAAAGTAATGCCGTGATGATTAAACTTGATGCAAACAGATTGGCGGAGTCTTTTTCATCAGCAGGAAGAACGATAGACAACTCATAACGCAGACATGAGATAACACCGAGGACACTAGAGATAGAAATAAAAAGAGCCATTATCCCCATTGCCTCCGGAGCGAACAGTCGGGTTATAATGGGGCTGACGGCAATCCCGAAAACCTGGGCAACCATGCTGCCGCCGGCCAGCTTCATCACATTGTTCGCGAATCTTTTTTCAGTGTAAGAGTTTGAATTCATAATCTGATATTCAGCTTCAGTGTCTGAAGCTGCTGTGCGAGGATTATACTTTGTTTATCCTATATCCGTGGATCAGTAAGCTATTGCTGCCCTTGTGAGATATTATGTCAGCCGGATTTCCTGCTATGGTTATATCATCCATAGGAAAACTTTGATTAACAACAGAATTAGCACCGATTACCACATTGTCTCCGAGAATTATTTTGCCGTATATTTTTGCCCCCGGACCGATATAACAGTTGTTCCCGATTCTGGGTGCTTCGCCTGATGTTCCCGCTCCTGTGCCGATATTCGTGCATGTATGAATTCTGCAGTTAGCGCCTATTCTCGCTGCACCATTGACTACTATGGTACCATAGTGAGCGATGCTTAATCCTGGACCAAAGCAATTTACCGGTATAGTAAAGCCCAGTCTCACGCTCATTCTACGGTAGATTGTTTTTGCAAGCAGTAGTTGGAAATAACCGGAATGTGTATTCGACAGATATTCAAGCCTTCTGAGTGCCTTCTGAAATCTCCATATCTCATCGAAATAATGATGTATGCATCTTCTTTTATTCAGCGATATCCGGTCCGCTTCGAGATATATCCGGTAATCATCTTTGCACGATATCTTATCCATTGATGATACTTGCATGTTGGGTGGATTTGAGACCCAAAGTCCCTGTTGCCGATATTTCATATTCCATCCCGCAGTGAAGGCAGGTCAGCGTATCATCAAGCTTGTTACCGCACTCGCACATCCAGCCTATCTGCCTGGCAGGATTGCCTACCATGAGGGCATGATCCGGTGCACCACGGTTGACTACCGCACCGGCGCCGATAAATGCATAAGAACCGATGGTATGGCCACAAACTATTGTGGCGTTTGCTCCTATGGTGGCTCCTTGTTTTACCAAAGTGGGGCGCATTTCATCCATACGAGGTATGTGAGCCCTGGGATTGAATACATTCGTGAAAACCATGGACGGTCCACAGAACACACTGTCCTCCAACGTCACTCCCTTGTAGATCGAGACATTATTCTGAATTTTACACCCTTTGCCGATGATTGCATCAGGACCTATCACTACATTCTGACCAATGCTGCAGTCAGCGCCGATTTTAGAGTTCTTGAGTATGTGACTGAAGTGCCAGATCTTTGTTCCTGCACCTATTGATGCACCATTATCAATGATGCTGGTATCATGCACAAAAAAAGCGTCCTGCTTTTTGTGCATCTCCCTGATCACAATTTTCTTTCCATTACCCAAGAGCGAATCCTGGCCGGCCTTCAGGATTCTGAGAACACTGATCCCTTCATCTGCATCTGTTGTTGGTCTGGTTCTCTTTATAATACATTTTAAAAAGTGTTCACATTCGGTCTTAAGAGGTTCTCCTCGTTGTACTGATACGCTGATAGCATCTTTCTTTTCAGGAACAGGTATGCCGTTCTGCCATAAGATATTGTGCGGATAGATAAACAGCTTTTCACCCCATGGTGCTGTGTCTTTAAACACCGCCATCTGTCTTTCTCCCACAACGACAAGGGTCTGTTCCTTGAAAGGATGAAGCCAGGAGACGAACACGTGGGCTCTGAGGCCGCTGGAAAATTCAAGATGCGTGGTGGTAACGTCGGCAATTTTTTTATGAAGATAGTTGCCGCCGGTTGCCATTACACAGTCAGGTTCCTCCCCTGAAAGGGCCAGTATCATGGAAATATCGTGTGGGGCAAAGCTCCATAAAATATCCTCTTCTCTCCGTATCTTGCCGAAACTGAGCCTGTTCGAATAAATATAATGTATCCTGCCTAGTTCTCCGTTGCGAATAAGCTCTTTGAGCCCAATGAATGCCGGATGGAACTGCAGGAGATGGCCTACCATGAGTATGCGGGAATGGCTTTCCGCAATCTCTTTCAGCTCCTGAGCATCAGATAAACTCAATGCAAGAGGTTTCTCGACAAAAACATCCTTGCCTGCAAGCAGGGCCTCCCGGGCAAGAGAAAAATGCTTCTCTGCGGGTGCTGCAATGGCAACTCCGTCAATATCTTCCATGTTTAAGAGGGCTTGGAAGTTTTTTACACATGGAACTTCTGGATAGGTTTTCTCAATGGATCTGCATGTTTCCTCATTACTTTCACATATTGCATGTAAAGCTCCCAGTTCGGAATAGTTTCTGATAAGGTTCTTCCCCCAGTATCCCGCCCCGACCACAGCAATATGAGGTGTATCGTCTTTCATGAGATGGCTCCCTTCTGATACAAGATCGTGAGAATATAAAATCTTGTAGTTTTTATTGTACAGCGCTTAATATTGAATCCGTTATATACTTCTGCTCTTCTTCCGTAAGATAAGGATGTATTGGGATGGAGAAGATCCTTCCGGCTATCTCCTCTGAAACAGGAAAATTACCGGGGTTATATCCTAAGTAAGAAAAAGCGTCCTGTAGATGAAGGGGTTTGGGATAGTAGACTGCAGTTGGAATACCTGCATCCTTGAGGCTTATCATAATCTCATCTTTCCTGTTGCTGACAATCGAATACTGTGCCCAGGCACTGAGGCATCCATCTTGAATATGAGGAGTTTTTAATGAAGGAGTAGCCTTCAGAGCAAGAGAGTATCGTTGGGCGATAGTCTGCTTTTCTTGGATTTCTTCTTGAAAAATTTTGAATTTTGCAAGCAGGATGGCCGCTTGTAGGGTGTCACACCTTCCGTTGATGCCGATTCTGATGTTGTCATATTTGTATGTTCCTTTTCCATGAACCCGTATCGATGCCAACCAGTCATACAGCACCTCGTTATCGGTAAAGACCATCCCAGCGTCTCCATAGCACCCGAGTGGTTTTGCAGGGAAAAATGACGTTGCTGATATATCCGCAAGGGAACAAGTCTTCCTTCCTTTATACTCGGCCCCGAAAGACTGAGCAGCGTCCTCAATAACAAAGAGATCGTTTGTCTCTACGGATTTCACAATACTGTCATAGTCTGCCGGTTGGCCGAAAAGATCAACGGCGATGATTCCTCTTGGTCTCAAACCCTCGTATCCATCAGGGAGCGGATAGTATTCTCTGGATTTGCATTCCAGGGCTTGTATTGCCTTGTGGAGCATGGACGGGTCAATGTTGAAAGTGTCTGGATCAATGTCAACAAAAACCGGAGTTGCTCCCAGCAATGAAATGACTTCAGCTGTAGATATAAAGGTGAAGGGACTTGTGAAAATTGCATCCCCTTGACCGACGCCATATGCCATAAGAGCCATGAGGAGTGCATCTGTCCCTGAAGAGCATGCGACTGCATGTTTAACTCCAACATAGCTGCCGAGTTTTTGTTCAAGCTCCTTGATCTCGGGGCCCATTATATACTGGCCATGATCGAGAACCTTTCGTATATTATTATAGATATCTTCTGATAGTTGTTCCTGTTGCCTCTTTAGGTCAATAAATTGAATAGCCATTGGTATCTCCTTTCAAGAAAAGTACAGATAGTATTTAGTATTGTAGTACAGTTCGGTTTAGTACTTGTGGTGTTTCCCTAACCAGCTTTTAAGAAAACACAGCTTGTCCAGTCGCAACACCGAGTACTGTCTTTGGTTTTGATTGTTTGCTGATTAGATGGTTGAATTTATCCATCGTCAACCAGTGTGAACAGATGCCACGAACACCATACAGTAATAAAGAGGATTTACGCCGGGGCTGTCATTCCCTGCTGTTGAAAACCGGTGCTCGGTATAGGATAGCAGGCCTGTTGATATTTCATTGATATCAAAAGCGCGCATCCGGGATGGTTTCTCGATGTTTTTTACCTGCCAATATATGCACGATATTTTTTCTCACATGCCGCCTTGTGCAAGGAAGGTGTTTTCGATATTGTCGAGGTTGATGTTCAGGATACCCAAGACCTCTTCAGGCACATCGTATGTCGTCCATGTCACATAGGTATAACCGTCGATATTGATATCGTTGTATTTGTTATAGGCGATCCTTGTCGGTTTGCCGCTTTTATCGAAAGTATAGTACCATGAATCGCTCCATTCAGGTATCTGGTCCCATTTTTCTTCATTGGTGTTCCAAAGATAGCAGCTTTCGAATACAGGGTAGCCGTTGTCTTCATCGTATACATGTTTCTCGTCAAGGGTGTCGTCGCTTTCCAGGTCGATTATATCCTCGAAGACAGCTGAATAAGCATAATAATGGGTTTCTTCAGGGGTATCAGGGTCGCCGTCGTTATCCGTCACTTCCTTGATCCTGTTTCCATCACCATCATATTCATAGGTGGCGACGCGGCAGATCGTAGAGCCCACATCACCCAAATAGCGCGTCTCTTTCTTGATGGTGACGTTCGGGTAGTATTCTGTTTTTTCCGAACAGGTCAGGTCGCGATCCTGTGTTGTTGTATATTCCCGTTTTATTGTGTTTCCGGATGCATCCTCTTCATAGGTGTATTCGTATGTTGTCTCAATCTGTCCGAAGGGTTCTGCGTGTATCTGAACCGTCTTCCTCTTCAGTCTCCCTTCATAGTCCATCATAAAATCCATGGATACCACGAGATGCTTCAGACTGGGGTCCTGTGCATCGACTTCATACATGTCCGCTGAAACCGTTATCGTGTCATCATCAAAGGAAAGCTCAAGCTCTGCGGACTCGTATAGCGTCTGGTCTTCACCGGCATATTCGATCTTTGAAGGGAAGGCCAGACTTGACGAAGATACTTCTTCACCGGTCGCTAATGCGAGAAAACCGTAATCATTGTTTGAACTCTTGCACCCGTGAAGACAGATGCATACAAGCAACACAATAAACAGGGCTGGTAGTGTCTTTTTCATGTTCTCTGCTCCTTGATTTCATTTTTTGGTATTCCATAGGTCTTTCCGTGCCCTGGCTCTTCAAAGACAGGGCTGAAAAGATTTCTGGAGAACTTGTCCAGTTTTTCGCGTGATAAGGGTCTTCTTCCATCGAAATAATCGCATGCGAAGTAATATTTAAGATCGCTCAGCCAGTAGCTGAAGAAGGGCCTTTCCCTGAATATCTTTCTTGTCAGGCCTGCAGGGTCGTATATGGCCTGGGTAAGAGGCCCGAACAGCTCGGAGGGGTCGCGGAAGCATTCCCAGTCGCAGGATGTGCACGTGCATTCGGAACTGACGGCATTCATGTCGAGATCCTGGAATTTGCCCAGGTTCTCGTTTCCCCTGTATCCGCAGGGGTAGGTGTTGCCGTCTTTTGAATCGATGAAGAAGAAGTCCACCCCTCCACGGCAGGGGTA
>JAFGTK010000128.1 GCA_016934135.1 Deltaproteobacteria bacterium
ATTCAGTATATCCACACCCTTTTTTATAAGGAAACCCAGGGTATTATTCCCGTGGAACCTGTTAAGGCACAGCTCGAAGATATCATGCTCAATCACGACAAAAGCTATATCCGGATGGTTGAACAGAGCTGCTCTGCAAGAAAACTCGTGAATCTCGACATGGATACCGTGTGTTCACAGGATTCATACGACACTGCCCTGCTCGCTTCAGGTTCTGTTATCAGACTTACTGAGATGGCGCTGAACTCCGAGATTGATGCAGGCCTTGCCTTTGTCAGGCCCCCGGGGCATCACGCCCGCAGGAGTTCTGCCATGGGGTTCTGTCTGTTCAATAATATTGCCATAGCTGCAAGGAAAGCAGTACTCTCCTGCGGCATCAAAAGAGTTCTGATCTGTGATTTTGATGTTCATCATGGAAACGGTACGCAGGAGAGTTTTTACCAGGACAGGAATGTCCTCTATTTTTCCACGCACCAGTACCCCTTCTATCCCGGAACAGGAGGTTTGTCCGATACGGGAAGCGGACATGGGCTCGGATACACCGTGAATTGCCCGTTGCCGGGAGGGCGGAAGGACGGACACTTTATTGCCGTGTATCAATATATTCTCGCTCCGATCATCGAGGCCTATGAACCGGAGCTGATACTCGTATCGGCAGGATTCGATGCCCATGCAGCAGACCCCATTGGCGGGATGCAGTTGAGTTCAGAGGCTTTTGGCGCGATTGCGGGGATTATACGAGATGCAGCCGTGAAGGTCTCCGCCCCCGTGGTATATGCACTCGAAGGAGGATATAACCTGGGGGCATTAAAAGAATCCATAGCATGTGTTGTTGATGTCATCAAAGGTGGGGCTGCCCCGGATAGAGATGCAGTCTCCAGCCCGGAGCTGGATAGTATGATCAAGACCCACTCCCGGTTCTGGCCGTTGATGCACACATAGGTGTTAAGTTTCATCAGGGGGATGCCGAAATGAGTGTTATGCTAGAGCCTCGGCCAATAGAAGCGGTGGATGTCAGGGAGTATAGAGCCGGTGAAATAGTTGTTCGCGAAGGTGACTCCCATGAATATTTCTATGCAATTCTCCAGGGTGAAGTCCAGATATACCAGATGGACAAGCCGATACGTATCCTTTCCGACCATGATGTATTCGGCCTGGAGAATTACTATCGCGGAATTACCTACAGCACGACTGCAAAGGCCACAAAAGCATCCCGTATTGCAACCTATGAGTCCACGTGCATCGAGGATATTGTGTATTCGAAGCCCGGGCTTGTCGCCATGCTCCTGCGGTCAGCCTACCTGCAGCTTGAGCAGACAACCTCTGTGGCCGAGTCGAACATCCCGTACAGCGAGACCATCAACCTTGATCTTAGGGAATATGAAAACGGCCAGACAATCATTGAAGACGGGACATATGGAACTGAGATATACAAACTGTTCCAGACCGAAGGCGGCCTCGAAGTTCTGAAAAAAGGCGTGCGCATCGGTCTCATCACCAATCCCGGCGAGTACTTCGGCGAGATGAGTTTTATCCTCAACGAACCGAGAAGCGCAACAATCCGTTCCGTGGGCAAAAGTGTAGTAGAGGTCTTCCCGGTACAGGAAGGCGGCCTTGAACGTCTGATACTTGAGAATCCCGAGGTGGGAAACAAGATTATCACCACCCTGGCCGAGAGGCTCAAACAGGCGAACCTCCTCATCGTAAAATAACCACTCACCACCCATCGCATTATTTCAGGCAAGCACTTCTCATAACAGGGATATGATCATCACGGACAGTATGGAAGGGCGCTGAGAGATGAAGCCGACCGATCAGGCAGATCCGATGCTTCGGCTGTTTTCTTCCATGATATTGAGAATCTTTGGAACGGCATCGGCTGCCTTTTGTCTGCCTTCTTCGATTGTGCTCTCCCCCTTTGTGAATTCAAGGGAACGGACCTCGGTGACATTCGGTTCAATCAGTACATCCGGTTTCTCATAAAGCAGCATGAGTCTGTTCTTCTGGTACTGCTGGATATTGGTGGCATTCATCATAATCTCAAAGATATTCAATGTGTCGGCCTTTCCCTTGCGCAAAAAGCTCTTTTCAATAATTGAGTTGATCCTGTCTTTGCTCTGTTTCAACTGCTCGGTAAAAGCATTTATCAGGTCTATTTCAGGTATGATCCCGGCCGGGTTTTCGTTGATCTTTTTCATCACTTTTCTAAAGGATTTCAGCCCGTCCAATACCTTTTGCGCACCCAGGATTTTTTCAAGGCGGTCAATCATCCACGAAGGGAGATCCTCGTCCTGCTGCAATGATCTTTTCTGCGCCTTCACGATAGCCTTTTTCTGATTCGAGTTCATTACATGAGGCATTTTTGCATGCAGATTGCAGGCTATTGTTATATCAGGCGAAAGAGATTTGAGTATATCGATCGGGAGCGGATCCGAAACGCCGCCGTCGGTGAGAAGCCGGTCCATGTGTACTACGGGTTTGAATATGCCGGGCATGGATATGCTTGCCATGACCGCGTCAACCAGCGGCCCTGTTCTTATGGGGACGGTCTCGCCGGTCAAGAGATCCGTCGCAACGGCAACATACTGCAGGGGCAGTTCCTCAATGAGTACATCTCCCACCAGGTTTCTGAGAAATTTTCTCGCACGCTTGCCTGCGAGCAGCCCTGATATGGGAAAAACCGGGTCGGCATAAAAGCTCAGGGCTTCGGTGAATGAAAGATCAGAGATGAGATCCCTGAAGGCATCAAGAGACCCGGTTGCATAGAAAGCACCAACTGCAGCACCGGCGCTTGATCCTACAATAATGTCAAGAGGGATGTCATGTTCCCTGAGCACCTCCAGGACGCCGATATGGGCGCCTCCCATTGCCCCTCCGCTGTCAAGTGCGATTCCGATGGTAGGCCTTTTCGAAATCATATGGTCTCCCTACACAATTCTCAGGCGGGATTCAATCGGAACTTGTAAGGCAGGTATAAGGTACAGGGTACAAGGTATAGGGTATGAGGTTGAATAGGACATAGGTAACATGATTATTAAGGCACTGGGCACTATGAAAGATAAAGGAAAAGTTGTAGGTCACGCTGTGAACCGCTATGGCGGAGAACTGCCTGACAATAAATAAACTTACCTTCTGTTAGCAGAAAATGTTCGCGCCTGAAAGGGCGCTCCTGCACCCTGTACCTTAGACCTTATACCTTGGACCCTGGTTTCTTCAACACTCCGGTTTTTTCCTGCTCCATCAACACATCCGGCATGCTTAATTTTCCCCCAGGTAAAGTATTCCGGCCGATTTCCCGAATATTTCTGTATGGATATTTTCTGGATCGGTAATGACCCTCCACCCGAAGACATCGGCATTAAAACAGTGGACTCGCTCGATGATGTCACTGATGATGCACTTGTATTTGTCGGTGACAAGAGTTGTGTCCAGTGGAACGATATCTCCGGGCAGAGGGTGTATTTTGTCTCAGACCTTCCGATCTCTTCACCGCTGCCGGATCAGATTATCGGCGTCATCCCCAACGATGCAATGGTGATGAAGGCCATAGCCACGTTGTACACCGAGATGAGAGAATCCTACGACATCGGGGATATGCTGATAAAATCCCTCAATGAAAAAGAACGTGCCATTGCCGAGAAGCAGCAGATAATGCTGCGTGACTCTAAACGGTACAATGCGATCATCAAGCACGCGACAGATCTTATCTTTCTG